>JBIKHX010000288.1:0-3546 GCA_044361945.1 Polaromonas sp.
CTGATGCGACCGCACAGCCGTGGCAGCGTTCAGCTGCAAAGCGCCAATCCCATGGATGCGCCGCTGATTGACCCGGCTTTCTTTCGTGACCCGGCAGACATGGCCGTGCTGACCAAGGGCCTGGAGCGAGGTCACGCCATCATGGCCGACGAGGCGCTGTCACCCTTTCGCGGCCCCATGCTCTACCCCTTGGCCCTGCACGATGCTGCGCGCACGGAACAGTTTTTGCGGCGCCACAGCGACACCGAGTACCACCCGGTCGGCACCTGCAAGATGGGCCCGTCCAGCGATCCGATGGCGGTGGTAGACCACACCTTGCGTGTGCACGGCCTGCAAGGCTTGCGGGTGGTGGACGCTTCCATCATGCCCCGGCAGGTCAGCGGCAACACCAACGCGCCCACCATGATGATTGCCGAAAAAGCCGCTGAGATGATTCGCCAGTCCCAGGCTTGAGCCCCTGCCGCCAGGCTGGGTTCATGGCCGCCTTACACTGCGTCCCATGTCTGATTTTCAGTTGCACACGCCAGAGACCCAAGCCGGGCTGCGCCGTCCTTTTGTGGAGGTGGCCGTGGTCATGCGGCGAGAGCGTATTGACAACCGCTGGCAGCCCTGGCGCTGGAGTCTGTCTGAAATCATTCCCCATGAGGCTGGTTTTGGCAGCGCGCCGCGCTTGCTGCTCAGGGACGACCAGGAAGAGCGCTGGCTGCATCCGGGCTATAAGGTCGAGCTTTTTAGCGACGACGCCGAAGGCTACGAGTTGAACCTGACCACGCAGCAGCCCTGCTTCTGGGTGGTTTGGCGTATGGAAGAAGAACCCGCCATCACGGATGAATGCATCGCCGTGCCGCAAACCGTCACCCTGAGTTACCACGATGCCGGCCGTTGGCTGGACGCGCAGGAGTCTGTCGAGCAGGTGCCCGCGCCGCTGGAGGTGCTGCTGTGGATACAGACCTTTGTCGATCAGCACTATGTGCTGGACGTCAAACGCCGCAAACGCCCAGAGAGTTTCAAGTCCCTGCAAGACCGCTTTGGTAACCCGGCGCGTGTCAGCACGGTGAAGTCGGGCGGGCCGCACCATGGCTGAGCAGAACAAAGACCGCCCGGACGGTTTTTTGGGGCGCTGGGCGCGTCGCAAAAACGACGCGCTGCAAGGCAAGCCACTGGACGAGCCCGCGCCGGCGAAACCGGCTACTCAAGCGCCCTTGGCTGCGTCGGGGGCTGTGGCCGCTGCACCGGCATCGGCCGGCGCCCGCCCTGAAAGCACCGGGGAAGATGCGCCCAATCCCTTGACGCTCGATGACGTCAAGATGTTGACAAAGAACTCCGACTTCAAGCCTTTCATGAGCCGCGGTGTTGAGCCCGGCGTGCGCAACGCCGCCATGAAAAAGCTGTTCGAAGACCCGCACTTCAATGTGATGGACCGCCTGGATATTTACATCGACGACTACTCCATACCCGACCCCTTGCCGCTGTCGATGCTGCGGCAGATGGCCAGCGCCAAGTTTCTCAATCTCTTTGAAGAAGAGGAAGACAAGGACAAAACGCCTGCACTTGCCGCAGACCAGGCGCGGGAAAGCGACAATGGCCCCGTAGCTGATTCAGTGGCAAATTCAGCGCAAGAGACACCGGCTGCCTTGCCCGACATTGACCAACCCGACAGCCCGCTACCGGGCTTTGTGCCCGAAGGCACCCGCCAGGAAAACCATGCCCACACTGATTTGCGACTGCAACCAAACCATCCCGCTCAAGAGCCAGGCGCTGGGCGAAGCCCTGAATGAATCGCTGACGCAGCATTCGGCTTTGTGCCGCAGGGAGGCCGCTTCCTTCCAAAAGGCCATTCAGTCCGGCGACGACGTGGTGATCGCCTGCACCCAGGAAAAGCGCTTGTTTACTGAACTTGCCGGGCAAACGGTGGGTGCCGTCTCGACCATCAAATTCGTCAACATCCGCGAGACCGGCGGCTGGAGCCGCGACGCGTCCAGCGCCAGCCCCAAGATGGCCGCGCTGCTGGCCGCAGCGCACCTGCCTGAGCCGGAACCGGTGGCCACGGTCACTTACAAAAGCAGCGGCCGTTTGCTGATTGTCGGACCGCTGGACCAGGCTGAGCAAGTCGCAGCCATGCTGTCGGACACCCTCAGCGTGACGATTTTTGCGCAGGGTGTGGCCGGCAATGCGCCCGAGCCCGCGCAAGAGCGCCAGTACCCTGTGATCAGTGGTCAAGCGCTGCAACTCAGCGGTTGGCTGGGCGCTTTTGAGTTGAAGTGGGACAAGACCAACGCGATTGACCTGGACCTGTGCACGCGTTGCAATGCCTGTTTGGTGGCCTGCCCCGAAGGCGCGATCGACCTGAGCTACCAGGTGGACAGTGCCAAATGCGATTCAAACCGCGCTTGCGTGGCCGTTTGCAAAGTGGCCGGCGCCATTGACTTCGGGCGCGCGCCTGAGGCGCTGAGCGAAGCCTTTGACCTGGTGCTGGATTTGGGTGCGCAGCCGCTGATCAAGCTGCATGCGCCGCCGCAAGGCTACTTTGCGCTGCCGGGTTTCACGGGTCTGGCCACGCCGGGCTTGCTGCCCACGGTGGTCAAGCTGCGCGACATGGTGGGCGAGTTTGAAAAGCCCAAGTTTTTTGCCTACAAGCAAAAGCTCTGCGCCCACAGCCGCAACGAGACCGTGGGTTGCAATGCCTGTGTGGACATCTGCTCGGCCGGCGCCATCAGTAGCGAAAAAGACCGCCAGCAGATCAAAGTCAACCCCAATTTGTGCGTGGGCTGCGGCGCCTGCACCACGGTCTGCCCGACCGGCGCACTGACCTACGCCTACCCGCGCGCCAGCGAACAGGGCGTGCGCCTGAAAACTTTGCTGAGCACCTATACCAAGGCCGGCGGGCGTGACGCCAGCCTGCTGTTTCACAGCCAGGGCAGCGGCCAGAAAGCGGTCGACGCGCTGGGCCGCGCTGCACAACGCGGCCTGGTCCAGGGCGTGCCCGCGAGCATGATCCCGCAGGCCTTGTGGCACACCGCCAGCCTCGGCATCGATGTGTGGCTGAGCGCCGTTGCGCTAGGCGCACGCCAGGTGGCCGTGCTGGTTACTGATGAAGAAGCGCCGGCTTACCTGGCGGGCCTGAGAGAGCAAATGCAGGTGGCGCAGGCCATCGTCACCGGGCTGGGTTACAGCGGTGTTCACTTTCACCTGGTGCAGGTCGGCGCCGGCTTGGGCACTGAGGCGCTGGCTGTGCTGGACGCTAGCTTGCAGGCCATCGCCAAGGCCAAAGCCGCTGGCCCCGCCGTGGCTGCCCGCTTTGCCGTGGCTCAGGAAAAGCGCAGCACGCTGGACATGGCCATTGACCATCTGATGAGCAGTGCACCTGCTGCGCTGCCCGAAGCCATTGAACTGCCGGCTGCCTCCCTGTTTGGCAGCTTGCTGGTCAACAAGGACAGTTGCACGCTGTGCCTGAGCTGCGTCAGCGCCTGCCCGGCCAGTGCGCTGCTAGACAACCCCGACAAACCGCAGCTTAAATTCATCGAAAAAAATTGCGTGCAATGCGGC
>JBIKHX010000040.1:0-10301 GCA_044361945.1 Polaromonas sp.
ACCCCAAGAAAGAAGAGAAAGCATGAAACTCGTTCGTTATGGCAACCCCGGCAAGGAAAAACCGGGCCTGATTGATGCCGATGGCAAGCTGCGTGACCTGAGCGGCATCATCAAAGACATCGACCCGACGCAGCTCGGTGACGCTGCGCTGGCCAAATTGCGCAAGCTCAAAACGGCCAATTTGCCGCTGGTGCGCGGCAAACCCCGCATGGGCTGCCCTGTCGCTGCTGTGCCCAAATTCATCGCCATCGGCCTGAACTATGTGGACCATGCCGCCGAATCAGGTCTGCCGATTCCAAAAGAGCCCATCATTTTCATGAAGGCCACCTCCTGCATCCAGGGCCCGGACGATGCGGTCATGCTGCCCAAGGGCTCAGTCAAGACCGACTGGGAAGTCGAGCTGGGCGTGGTCATCGGCACGCGCGCACGCTATGTGTCGCAAAAAGACGCGCTGAACTTTGTCGCCGGTTACTGCACCGTCAACGACGTCAGCGAACGCGAGTTCCAGATCGAGCGCGGCGGCACCTGGGACAAGGGCAAGGGTTGCGACACCTTCGGCCCGATCGGCCCCTGGCTGGTCACACGCGACGAAGTACCCAACCCGCAAAAGCTTGCCATGTGGCTGGAAGTCAACGGCAAGCGCGTGCAAAACGGCTCGACCAAGACCATGATCTTCAGCGTCGCCAAGATCGTCAGCTATGTCAGCCAGTTCATGACGCTCGAGCCGGGTGACGTGATCTGCACCGGCACACCACCGGGCGTGGGTCTGGGCATGAAGCCGCCTGTCTACCTGAAAAAAGGCGATGTGATGCGCGTGGGCATTGAGTGCCTGGGTGAGCAGCAACAAACTGTGGTGCCGTTCAAGCTCTGAGTTTGACCGCTCCTCAGCGCCAAGGCCCGCCCCGTGCGGGCCTTTTTCTTGGGCGTGACAAAACCCTGGCGCTCCAAAGGGGTAAGGTGGTTGACGACAGTGCGTCAATGCATGCAAAATAGAACGATCGTTCTTTTCTGCTTGCCATGTCTGTCACTTCCTTGCACCCCACATCCCTTGCTGCGCCAGTTGAGACTGCCGTCCGCGGTCAGCACAAGGGTCAGCAAACCAAAGCCGCCATCATTGACGCCGCGTTGGGCTTGGCCACGCAGATCGGCCTGGAGGGCCTGAGCATTGGCGCGGTGGCCGAGGTCATGCGCATGAGCAAGTCGGGCGTGTTCGCGCACTTCGGCTCGCGGGAAGAGTTGCAGATATCGGTGGTGCGCGAGTACTACCGGCGTTTTGAAGATGAAGTTTTCAGACCCGCATTGGCCGAGCCGCGCGGCCTGCCGCGGGTGCGTGCGCTGTTTGCCAACTGGATGAAGCGGGTCGCTGTCGAGCTGCAGTCGGGTTGTATTTTCATCAGCGGCGCGGTTGAGTTTGACGACCGCAGCGGGCCGGTGCGTGATGCGCTGGCGTCCTCGGTACAGGCCTGGATGTCGGCTCTGAACCGCGCCGTGCAGATGGCACGTGAAGCCGGCCATCTGCGGGCCGATGCCCAAGCGCAGCAAATCGCTTTTGAAATACACGCCATTATTTTGGCCCTGCACTACGAGGCGCGCTTTCTCAAAACGCCCGGCTCTATGGCGCGCGCCGAGCAGGCTTTTGAAGGTATTTTGGAACGCTATGGCAGCCAGGCGCAAGCTGCAAGCACCCGCCAGACCAGCCTAGGCAGCCGCAAGCGCTGAGGCATTTTTTAGTTTGTGAACCTATTGTTTTTTTCAGGGAGATTTCCATGGCTCAGTACACCCCGCCCTTGCGCGACATGCAGTTTGTGTTGCACGAAGTGCTCAAAGTCACCGACGACTACAAGCATTTGCCCCAGCATGCCGATGTTGATGCCGACACCATCAACGCAGTGCTTGAAGAGGCCGGCAAGTTTGCCGCCGAGGTGACTTTCCCGCTGAACATCAGCGGCGACGCAGAAGGTTGCACATTGGACAAAACCACGCATGAAGTGCGCACGCCAAAGGGTTTCAAAGAGGCTTACGCCAAATACATCGAAGGCGGTTGGGCCTCGCTGTCGGCAGACGCGGTTTACGGCGGCCAGGGTCTGCCTTTTGCGCTGAACCTGTGCCTGTATGAAATGCTCAACTCGGCCAACCAGGCCTGGACCATGTACCCGGGCTTGTCGCACGGCGCTTACGAGGCCCTGCATGCGCACGGCAGCGACGCCCAAAAAACGCTGTACCTGCCCAAGCTCACCAGCGGCGAATGGACCGGCACCATGTGCCTGACCGAGCCGCACTGCGGCACCGACCTGGGCCTTTTGCGTACCCGCGCCGAGCCACAGCCGGACGGCACTTACGCGCTGACCGGTAACAAAATTTTCATCAGCGCCGGCGAGCACGACATGGCTGCCAACATCGTGCACCTGGTGCTAGCGCGTTTGCCCGATGCGCCACCTGGCAGCAAAGGCATCAGCCTCTTTTTAGTGCCTAAATTCAATGTCAGCGCAGATGGTGCGCTGGGCAGTCGCAACGGCATTTACTGCGGTGGTCTAGAGCACAAGATGGGCATCCATGGCAACTCAACCTGCCAGATGGTGCTGGACGGCGCCATCGGCACCCTGGTGGGCGCGCCGCACAAGGGTCTGGCCGCCATGTTTGTGATGATGAACGCCGCTCGCCTGGGCGTGGGCAACCAGTCGCTGGGACTGACCGAAGTGGCTTACCAGAACGCACTGGCCTACGCCAAAGACCGGCTGCAGATGCGCTCGCTCTCGGGCACCAAGGCCAAAGACAAGCCGGCCGACCCGATCATCGTGCACCCCGATGTGCGCAAGATGCTGCTGACCGCCAAGGCCTATGCCGAAGGCGGCCGGGCGCTGGTGATTTTTTGCACCGTGCTGATCGATAAGGAACTACACCACCCTGATGAGAAAGTGCGCAAGGATTCGGCCGAGATGGTGGCGCTGCTCACGCCCATCGTCAAAGCCTTTCTGACCGACAACGGGCATATTGCCACCAACGCCTGCATGCAGGTCTTCGGCGGCCACGGCTTCATCAAGGAGTGGGGCATGGAGCAGCATGTGCGCGACAACCGCATCAACATGATTTATGAAGGCACCAACACCATCCAGTCACTGGACTTGCTGGGTCGCAAGGTGCTGGGCAACAACGGCGCCACGCTGACCAAGTTCGGTAAGTTGATTGCTGCGCTGGTGGCTGAAGAGGGCGTGAACGAAAAAATGGCCGAGTTCATCAACCCGCTGGCGCAACTCGGTGAGCAGATGACCAAGTTCACCACCGAGATCGGCTTCAAGGGATTTCAAAACCCTGACGAAGTGGGCGCCGCCGCCGTGGACTACCTGCGCGTGGCCGGTCATCTGGTGTTTGGTTACTTTTGGGCGCGCATGGCGCAGGTGGCGCTGCGTGAAATTGCGGCCGGTAACACCGACAGCTTTTACCTGGGCAAGTTGCAAACAGCGCGTTTTTACTTTGCCAAGCTTTTCCCCGAAACCGCCACATTGATGCGCACGGCCCGCAACGGCGCCAGCGTGCTCATGGACACTGATGCGGCCTTGGTCTAAATCAACTCAAAGAAAGCGACATCATGAAAAAAATCCTTGCCCCTCTTTTCTTTGCTGCATTTGCCCTGCCGGCCCTGGCCCAGATGACGCCGGCCGGCTTGTGGCGCAGCATTGACGACAACACCGGCGAAGCCAAGGCCGAGATCAGCATCAAAGACAACGGTAAGGGCGGGCTGAACGGCGTGGTTGAGCGCAGTTTGCTCAAGACAAGCAGCGAGCCCAATTGCTCGCTGTGCACCGACGACCGCAAGGACAAGCCCAAGGTCGGCATGGAGATCATCCGTGGCGCGGTCAAAGCCGCCAGCGAGGACATCTGGGAGGGCGGCACCATCATTGACCCGGAAAACGGCAAGGTCTACAAACTGCGATTGACCCCGATCGAGGGCGGCAAAAAACTTCAGGTGCGCGGCTACATCGGCCCCTTCTACCGCAACCAACTCTGGCAGCGTGTGCAATAAAAGGAAAGCTCTTCATGTCACGTTTTTCAGTGAAAAAAGTCGCCGTGCTGGGCGCCGGCGTGATGGGTGCGCAGATTGCCGCTCATCTGGCCAACCTGCGGGTGCCGGTGCTGCTGTTTGACCTGCCTGCCGCTGAAGGCCCGAAAAGCGGCATCGCCATCAAGGCCATTGAAGGTCTGAAAAAACTCAAGCCTGCGCCGCTGGGCGTGCCGGAAGACGCGGCGCTGATTGAGCCGGCCAACTACGAGGAGCACCTGTCGCTTCTCAAGGGCTGCGACCTGGTCATTGAGGCGATTGCCGAGCGCATGGACTGGAAGGCAGCGCTCTACGAAAAGATAGCCCCTTTTATTGCGCCACACGCCATCGTCGCCAGCAACACCTCGGGCCTGTCGATCACCGAGATGAGCCAGGCCTTGCCCGAAGCGATCAAGCCGCGCTTTTGCGGTATTCATTTTTTCAACCCGCCGCGCTACATGGCACTGGTTGAATTAATCAACACCCCCAGCACCGGCGCCGACGTGCTCGACACCTTAGAAGCCTTTGTCACCAGCACGCTGGGCAAAGGCGTGGTGCGCGCACTCGACACCCCGAACTTTGTGGCCAATCGCGTTGGCGTTGCCGGCATGTTGGCCACCATGCACGAGGCCGAACACTTTGGCCTGAGCTACGACGTGGTTGACGACCTGACTGGCAAAAAACTGGGCCGCGCCAGCTCGGGCACTTTCCGCACGGCCGACGTGGTCGGGCTGGACACCATGGCACATGTGATCCGCACCCTGCAAGACAAACTTGGCCCGGACCAGACCGAAGACCCGTTTGCCGCGCTCTATGCAACGCCGCCAGTGCTGGCCCGTTTGCTGGAGGCCAAAAATTTAGGTCAGAAGAGCGGCGCCGGCTTTTACAAAAAACAAGGCCGTGACATCCTGCGCTTGGACCCGCAGACCATGGACTATGTGGCGGGCGGTGCCAAGTCCAATGACGTGGTCGGCCGCATGCTCAAAAAGCCGGCCGGTGAGCGGCTCAAACTTTTGCGTGAAGCCGAAGGCGCCGAGCCGCGTTTTTTGTGGGCCATTTTGCGAGATCAGCTGCACTACGCGGCGGTTCATTTGCAGAGCATTGCGGAGACCGCGCGCGACATTGATTTGGCGATGCGCTGGGGCTTTGGCAGCAAGCAGGGCCCGTTCGAGCTCTGGCAGGAAGCCGGTTGGTTGCAGGTGGCGCAATGGATTCAAGAAGACATCGATTCCGGCAAGGCGCTGTGCCGCGAGCCGCTGCCCGACTGGGTGTTCAAAGGGCCGGTGGCCGATGCCGGTGGCGTGCACACGCCGCAAGGCTCGTGGAGCCCGGCCGCGCAAGCCTTCATACCGCGCCGTCAGTTACCGGTCTATGCGCGTCAGCATTTTCCCGAAGACGTGGCGGGCGCACAGGCTGCTTCGCCGGCCACGGCGGGTCGCACTTTGCACGAAGACGCGGCCATGCGTTTGTGGACGCTGGACGAAGAGGTGTTGATCGCCAGCATCAAAACCAAAATGCACGCCATCAGCCCTGAAGTCGCCGCCGGGCTGGCGCGCGGCGTGGACCTGGCCGAACAAAGTTTTCAGGGCATGGTCATCTGGTCTGAGGGCGAGATGTTTTCAGCCGGTGCCGACCTGCAAGCCATGCTGCCGGCCTTCATGATGCTGGGCGTGGCCGCCGTCGAAGAAGCCGAAGCCGACTTGCAAAAAGTCATGCTGAAAATGCGCTATGCCAGTGTGCCGGTGGTCTCTGCCATCCGCGGCCTGGCGCTTGGTGGCGGTTGTGAGATGGCTGTTTATTCGGCCCGGCGCGTAGCCGCTGTGGAAAGCTATATCGGCCTGGTCGAAGTGGGCGTGGGCCTGGTGCCCGGTGCGGGGGGGCTGACCTACATCGCCCGCCGTGCGGCCGAGAACGCTCAAAGCTCAACCGGCAAAGACCTGATGCCATTTCTGAGTGAAGGCTTTGCCGCCGCCGCCATGGCCAAGGTGGGCACCAGCGCGCACGAAAGCCGCAAGTTGGGTTACCTGCTGGAGGGCGATGTGATCGTTGCGCACAAAGACGAGCTGTTATTTGTTGCGATCAGCCAAGCCAAGGCCATGTACACGGCCGGCTACCGGGCGCCGGCCCGGCGTTTGTTCGCCGTAGCGGGGCGCGACGGCATCGCCACCATCCGTGGCCAGCTGGTCAATATGCAGGGCGGCGGCTTCATCAGTGCACACGATTTTCACATTGCCAGCCTGATCGCCGGCGTGGTGTGCGGTGGCGATGTCGATGCCGGCTCGCTGGTCAGCGAGGAGTACCTCATGAGGCTCGAGCGCAAGGCTTTTTGCGCCTTGATTGAGCACCCCAAATCGCAAGAACGCATCATGGGCATGATGAACACAGGCAAACCGCTGCGCAACTGAAGTGAACTGACTCCTAGCGAAAGAATTTCAAAATGTCCCAACAAATCCAAGACGCCTACATCGTCGCCGCCACGCGCACACCCATTGGGCGTTCGCACCGTGGTTTTTTTCGCCACATGCGCCCGGACGACTTGCTGGTTCAGGCGCTGCGCGCCGCCCTGGCCCAGGCGCCAACCCTGGACCCTGCGGCCATTGAAGACATCATTTGCGGCTGCGCCATTCCGGAAGGCCCTCAGGGCCTGAACATTGCGCGCATCGGAGCGGTGCTGGCGGGTTTGCCTCACAGTGTGGGCGGCATCACGGTCAACCGCTTTTGCGCGTCCGGTCTGTCAGCGGTGCAAATGGCGGCGGACCGCATACGGGTTGGTGAGGCCGACATCATGATCGCGGCCGGAACTGAGAGCATGAGCATGGTGCCGATGTCGGGCAATGCACCTTCGCTGTCGCCGGCCATGTATTTGCAGGACGAGAACATCGGCCTGGCTTACGGCATGGGCCTGACCGCCGAAAAGGTGGCGCAGCAGTGGAAGGTCTCGCGCCAGGCGCAGGATGAATTTGCCTGCGCCTCACACGCCAGAGCGCTCAAAGCGCAGCAGGCCGGCGAGTTCAATGACGAGATAACTCCCGTGCAGGTCAGCCATCGCAGCCCCAATTTGCAAAGCGGTGAAATCGAAGTCAGCACGCGCACCGTCAGCCTGGACGAAGGTCCGCGCGCCGACACCTCGATGAACGGCCTGGCCAAACTCAAGACGGTGTTTGCTGCGCGCGGCTCGGTCACAGCCGGCAATTCCTCGCAAACTTCTGACGGCGCAGGCGCGCTGATCCTGGCCAGCGAAAAAGCCATCCGCACGCACGGCCTCAAGCCGCTGGCGCGCTTTGTGAGCTACGCTAGCCGCGGCGTGCCGCCGCACATCATGGGCATAGGCCCCATCGAGGCCATTCCGGCGGCGCTGGGCTATGGCGGTCTCCAGCAGGCAGACATCGACTGGTTTGAGCTCAATGAAGCCTTTGCCGCGCAGTCGCTGGCGGTGATGCAGACGCTGGGCCTGGACCCGGCCAAGGTCAACCCCATGGGCGGCGCCATCGCGCTGGGCCATCCGCTGGGTGCCACCGGCGCCATCCGTTCGGCCACGGCCATCCATGCGCTGCACCGGCATCAATTGCGCTACGCCATGGTCACCATGTGCGTGGGCATGGGGCAGGGCGCGGCCGGTATTTTTGAGCGGGTCTGAGCCGCATGCATCCGTTTGACGAGGCACTGCGCCTGGAGCTGCTGGATGCAGCGCAGCCCGGCGTTTTCAAGGGCAGCAGCAGCCCGGCCTACTGGAACATGGTGGGGCCGTTTGGCGGCACCACGGCGGCCACCGCCTTGCAAGCGGTTTTGCAGCACCCGGCGCTGCTCGGTGAGCCGCTGTCCCTCACGGTGAATTTTGCAGCGGCGGTCGCGCCCGGCGATTTTCAGCTGACGGCCAGACCTTTGCGTACCAACCGTTCTACCCAGCACTGGTTCATCGAGATGACGCAGCTGGACGCGCAAGGCGCGCAGAGCGTGCTGATGAGCGCCACCGCTGTGACGGCCGTGCGGCGCCCGACCTGGGGACAAAATGACAGCACTATGCCCGTTGTGCCACTGCCGCAAAACTGCAGCCTCGCTGCTTACCCGGACAAACTGGCCTGGACACAGCGCTACGAGATGCGGGTGGCGCGTGGGGGCTTGCCTCAGCTGCTGGACGGTGGCGGCAAGGACAGTTTGAGCCAGTTCTGGCTGCGCGACAATCCGCCACGGCCACTGGATTTTTTGGCATTGACGGCCATGGCCGATGCTTTTTACCCGCGCATCTGGTTGCGCCGTGCGACCTTGGTGCCGGCCGGCACGGTGTCGGTGACGGTTTACTTTCATGCGGGTGCAGCTGAACTGGCGCGCACCGACCAGGGCTATCTGCTCGGCCAGGCGCAAGCGCAAAACTTTCAGCAGGGTTTTTTTGACCAGGCTGTGCAGCTGTGGTCCGAAGCCGGTGAATTGCTGGTGACCTCGCACCAGATTGTTTATTTCAAGGAGTAGAGATGTCAGACATGCCAGAAATCCTCGTGCACACCGAAGACTCGGTGATGACCATCACCTTCAACCGGGTCGACAAAAAAAACTCGCTCACCGCTGCCATGTATGGTCACTTGTCCGACGCGCTGGACAGCGCGGCCAGCGATGCGGCGGTGCGTGTGGTGGTGTTCCAGGGGCACGCGCTGATTTTTTCAGCCGGCAATGACATCAAAGATTTTTTGAGTGTGCCACCGGACGACAGCGATGCGCCGGTGTTTCGCTTTCTGCGTGCGCTGAGCACTTTTGCCAAACCGCTGGTGGCTGCGGTTTGCGGGCCGGCGGTTGGCATCGGCACCACCATGCTGCTGCATTGCGACTTGGTTTACGCCGGTGACAACGCCGCTTTTTCGCTGCCCTTTGTGAACCTGGGGCTGTGCCCGGAGGCGGGCTCCAGCCTGCTGCTGCCGCAGCTCATGGGCCATCAGCGTGCCGCCGAAGCGCTGCTGCTGGGCGAGCCCTTCACAGCCGAAACAGCGCTGGAGCTGGGTTTGATCAACCGCATCGTGCCGCCGGCCGAAGCCAACGCGCTAGCGCAAATGCAGGCTAAAAAACTGGCGGCCAAGCCGCTGTCCTCGCTGCTGGAAACCAAGCGCCTGATGAAAATGAGCAACGCCCCCGTGGTTGCCGGGCGCATTGCCGAAGAGATCAGCAGCTTTGGCCGCATGCTGCGCGAACCGGCGGCGCGTGAAGCCTTCACCGCCTTCATTGAAAAGCGCCGGCCGGATTTTGCCAAGCTCTGAACGCGTCCCTCAAGCGCTACGCCACAATGTGGCCATGACGTCCCATCAAAAGGCCGCGCCGGCCACCCCTGTCGTTTTCGAGCCCGAATACGTTCGCGGCCTGACTGAGCTGTTTGAAGAAAAAATTGTTTTCAATCGATTGCTCGGTCTGAAGATCGTCTCGATCAAGCCTGAACGCGTGAGCGCCAGTCTGGCCATGCGGGAGGATCTGATCGGTCATGCCGCTTACAACCGGGTGCATGGCGGCGTGATCAGTGCCGCGCTGGACACGCTGGGCGGGCTGGCCGTGCTGGCTGCCCAGGGCGCGCGCCATATGGATGAAGCGCCGGCGCTGCGCTTGCAGCGTTTTGCCAAACTGGGCACTATCGACTTGCGAATCGATTACCTGCGCCCCGGCATCAGTGAGTATTTTGAAATGCATGCCGAGGTCTTGCGCGTGGGCTCGCGGGTGGCCAACACGCGCATGGCCTTTCATGGCGCCGACGGCCAATTGCTGGCAGTGGGCTCAGGGGTTTACATCGTCTCCTGATGCTGGCCCTGGGTGCCGGGCTCACTGGACCGGCTTATTGCCCGGCTTGTCAATCGGGCGGGGCTTGCCGTCATCGCCGATGGCCACATAGGTCAGGCTGGCTTCAGTGACTTTGATGTAGCGGCCCTGCGCGCGAAAGCGTTCTGCATACACCTCCACCTGCACAGTGATGGAGGTGTTGCCGATGCGGGTGACCTCCGCAAAAAATGACAGTATGTCGCCCACCTTCACGGGTTGTTTGAAGATAAATTGGTTTACTGCCACAGTGGCCATGCGGCCGTTGACGTAGCGCGCCGGCAGGACTGAGCCGGCCAGATCGACCTGGGCCATGACCCAGCCGCCGAAAATATCGCCGTTGGCGTTGCAGTCGGCCGGCATAGGGATGACCTTGAGCACCAGCTCCTTGTCGACCGGCAGGCTGAGCTTGTCGGATCCCGGGGTACTTGATTCAGAAGACATAGGCACAATCTCACAGTTAAGTTCAGTTTTTTGT
>JBIKHX010000292.1:0-3527 GCA_044361945.1 Polaromonas sp.
GAACAGCGCCACCGGCGATGCAGCGTCGGCCAACAAACCGACGGTAACAGCCACCGGGCCCGGCAATTCAAAGCCAACGGCCGAGGACACGCCGCCCAAAGCAATGGCCCAGGGCAGCGGATTGACCACCACGCCCTTGAGCGCCAGGCGAAAAGCGCGGGCGGCGCCATGTTCGTCAGCGCCGTCCAGCCGCGACAGCGCAATGCACAGCGAGGAGGTGATGATCATGTCGACCGTGATCGACACAATCGCCGGGCCGGCCGCCTTGGCGCCCAGCAGCGCTACCAAAAGGGGCACGCCCATGAAACCTGTGTTGGGAAAGGCCGCTACCAGCGCCCCGAAAGATGCGTCGTTCCAGCCGGTGCGCGGGCTGCGTGTGACGGCGATGGTGAAGCCCACCATGATCAGCGCGCACAACAGGTACACCGCGATCAGGCTGCCATCGAGCAGCTGCGCAATCGGCGTGCTGGCACCAAAGCGGTACAGCATGCAGGGCAGTGCGAAATACAGCACAAAGCTGTTGAGCCCGGGTATTGCCGCCTGCGGCAGCATGGCCCGGCGCGCGGCGATATAGCCGCACAAAACCAGCACAAAAAACGGAAAGGTGACCAAAAGAATACTCAGCACAGCGCGTATTGTGACCCGCTTGGCAAAGGGCAACGGCGACTGGCTATGATGACCGCCTTGCAGCCCTGAATGTGGGTCGCTTTTTCAGGCTCTGCCGGCGGCCGCGCGCCGCTTGAACACCCCCTCTTTTTCTCACGCTCATGTCGTCTCCCTCGCCTTCAGCCGCCCTGGCCGGCCTGAACCTGGCCCAGCAAGAGGCCGTCAATTACATGCAGGGCCCTTGCCTGGTATTGGCCGGCGCCGGCTCGGGCAAGACGCGCGTGATCACGCACAAAATAGGCCGGCTGATTCAAGCCGGTCTGAAGCCCGAGCAGATTGCCGCCATCACATTCACCAACAAGGCAGCAGCCGAAATGCGCGAGCGCGCCAAGAGCCTGATTGGCAAAAACGCACGCGGGGTTTTGATCTGCACTTTTCATGCGCTGGGCGTGCGCATGCTGCGCCAAGACGGCGGCGATTTGGGCCTGAAACCGCAGTTCAGCATTCTGGACAGCGACGATGTCACCAGCATCATCAAGGACGCCGGCGGCAGCACAGACGCAGCGACCGCGCGCCAATGGCAGTGGCGTATCAGCGCCTGGAAAAACAGCGGGCTGAACGCCGCACAGGCCGAAGCCCAAGCCGAAAACGATGAGGACCGCACGCTGGCGCGCATCATGGCGCGCTACGAAGAGCAGCTGACGGCCTACCAGAGCGTGGACTTTGACGACCTGATCGGACTGCCGCTCAAGCTGCTGCAAGAGCACGCTGGGGTGCGCGACAAATGGCAGGCAGCACTGGGCCATGTGCTGGTGGACGAGTACCAGGACACCAACGCCACGCAGTACGAGCTGCTCAAGTTGCTAGTTGGCGCGCGCGGGGGCTTCACGGCGGTGGGCGACGACGACCAGTCGATCTATGGCTGGCGCGGCGCCACGCTGGACAACCTCAAGCGCCTGCCGGTCGATTACCCGAAGCTCAAGGTCGTCAAGCTCGAGCAAAACTACCGCTCGACCAGCGCGATTTTGCGCGCGGCCAACAACGTGATCGGCCCCAACCCTAAGCTGTACCCGAAGACGCTGTTCAGCGAGCTGGGCGAGGGCGAGCCGGTGCGCGTGGTCGATTGCGACGGCGAAGAACACGAGGCCGACCGGGTAGTCGCCCGCATACAGAGCCTGCGCGCAGGCGGCGAGTTGCTGGCCATCGGCAGCCAGTACAAAGAATGGAAAGACTTCAGCGTGCTGTACCGCGCCAACCACCAGGCCAAGGTGTTTGAAAAGGCTTTTAGGCGTGCGCAGATTCCTTACAGGGTATCGGGCGGGCAGAGTTTTTTTGACCGCGCTGAAATCAAAGACCTGTGCAGTTGGCTGCGCCTGCTCAGCAACAACGACGACGACCCGGCTTTCATGCGCTCTGTCACCACGCCTAAGCGTGGCATCGGTCACACCACTTTGCAGGCGCTGGGCAACTTTGCCAGTCTGTACAAGCTCAGCCTGTTTGAGTCACTGTTCAGCCATTCGCTGGGCACAGTGTTGCCGGCCAAGGCGGTGGGCTCGCTGCACGAGTTTGGCCGCTATCTCAACGAGCTGGAGTACCGCGCCAAAAACACCGTGGGCGCTGAAGACGCCCGCGTGTTCCTGACCGACTGGTTGAAAGACATTGACTACGAAAAGCATTTGTATGACGCCGAGGACAGCGAGACGGTGGCCGCTGCGCGTTGGAGCAATGTGATGGATTTTTGCGACTGGATGGCGCAGCGCTGTGGCGGTCAGATCGAAGACGCGGCCGGTACCACCATGGAAAAAGAACGCAAAGATATGCTCGAGGTGATACAGAACATCGCCCTGCTGTCCACCATCAGCGAGCGCGAGGGCGAGCAGAACGTGGTGACCCTGTCCACGCTGCACGCCGCCAAGGGACTGGAGTGGCCGCATGTGATGCTGATCAGCTGCGTTGAGGGGCTGCTGCCCTTCAAGCTGGACGAAGAAAACGAGCTGGGCACCAACGCCGAGAGCATTGCGCTGCGCTTGCAGGAAGAGCGCAGGCTGATGTACGTGGGCATCACGCGCGCGCAACGCACTCTGTCTGTGAGCTGGCTGCGCCGCCGCAAAAAAGGCCGCGAGATGATTGCCGGTACCATCAGCCGCTTTGTGGGCGAGATGGGCTTGGACAAGACCACGGTGCGCGAAGACCCGCATGAAAAAATCCGTGCCCTGCGCGCCGAGTTTGCTCAGCGCGCGGCCGATGGCGCAGCGGCCAAAGCGCTGGCAGAATCCAAAACCAATTTTTGAGGTCGCAATGAGCTTGCAGGGTCAGCAAAGAACGCTAATTTGTCATGCAGCCGTCCGCTGGTTTCTGGGCGCAGCGCTGGCGCTGGCAATGGCCTGCGCGCAAGCTCAGCAAGTCAAGCGTCCGGCCGGCGCTGCTGCGGCTCCAGCGGCGCCCTGCCCCGCAGCTAAACAGGTGCTTGCACCGCAGCTCTACGGGCAGTGGTTGGCGGTATTTGACAAGCCGCCGCGCGGCCTGCCGGTGCAGGCCCTGGTGCTGCTGGAAAAGCACGCCGAGTTCAGCGACAGCCTGGCGGGCATGGTGCAACGCGACCTGCGCAGCGTACCCGGCGGCAGGGTGGCGGGCCACGCCAGCCGTGCCCAGCTGGCCGGCGACATTGAAGCCGGTACGCTGATGCTGGACGAGTCTTCCAACGGCATCAACCTGACGGCCAGCTGGGACGGCCAGGTCGTCGAGGGCAGCTGCGGTCGCACGGTCAAAGGCCTGTGGAAAGACCTTAGCAACGAGGCCCTGCCCGATGCGCCTGATGTGCCTTTTGAGTTGACCCGGCAAAACGGCTGGTAAGTCACTGACCGGCAGGCGGTTTCGTCGTCACGCCTTTGTCACTGCAATGACCGCCAGTTGACTTAATC
>JBIKHX010000293.1:0-3525 GCA_044361945.1 Polaromonas sp.
GCCGATGCTTTTGTGTGATCGCTGCCAATGCCAAGCCACTGAGTGCCGTAAAACCAAAACCAGCCAACCAAATCAATTGAAAATCTTGGTGGTCTTCGAACCAGGCCCAAATGCCTGGCACCAAAAATGTCACCGAGAACGCGATCAAGATGCGTGCCATCAAGGACAGCACGGGTGCGAAGAAAGTGAACATCAGCCAAAAAAGGTCGCGCTGACCTGAAAAAGTTTTTCCACCGCACGCACATCGCGTTTGTTGGGGATGAACAAGATGATGTGATCATCGGCCTCAATCAGGGTGTCGTGGTGAGGCATCAGTACCTCGGATTTTTTGTCCAAGCCACGCACGATAGCGCCCATGCTCACGCCTTGGGGCAGTTTGATTTGTTCGACACGGCGCCCGACTAATTTCGACGTCTTTAAGTCACCACGTGCAATGCCCTCCAGCGCCTCGGCTGCGCCACGACGCAGGCTGTGCACCGCCGCCACATCGCCACGACGTAGGTGCGCCAACAACTCGCCAATCACGGTTTGCGCAGGTGATATCGCGATGTCAATCGTGCTGCCTTGCATCATCTCGGCATACGCACGGCGGTTGATCAGGGCCATGACGCGCCGCGCGCCCATGCGTTTGGCCAGCATGGCGGACATGATGTTGTCCTCGTCGTCGCTGGTCATCGCCAGAAACAGATCCATCTCGCCCACATTCTCTTCGTGCAGCAGGTCTTCATCGGCACCGTCGCCATTCAGAATCAAGGTGCTGGACGGCAACTGGCTGGCCAAATATGCGCAGCGGTTTTTATCGCTTTCGATCAGCTTTACATCGTATTGGTCCGCCAGAATGCGAGCTAAACGCAAGCCCACCTTGCCGCCACCGGCCAGCATCAGGCGCTTGACGGGTTGGTCGGTTTTGTGGATGCCGGCCAACACTGAGGTGATTTTGCGGGTGTCGGCCAACACAAACACCTCGTCGCCCGGCAGGATGCGAGTCTCGGGCAATGCGTCCACCTGCGTGTCTTGCCGGTACAAGGCCACCACGCGCATCTCGGCATCCGGCAATCGTTCGCGAAACTCGGCAATGGTGTGGTTCACCAGCAGGCTGTCGGCGGCCGCACGCACCACGATCAGGCTAACGCGGCCATCGGCAAATTCAAGCACTTGCAAGGCCTCGGGGTACTGGATGAGCTGCTCGATGTAGCGCATGACCGACTCTTCGGGACAGATCACATGGTCAACGGCAAAACCTGACTTGCCCAACAACTCATCTCCCTCGTTGAATTCGGGTGACCGCAGGCGGGCGATGGTGGTGGGCACGTTGAACACGTCGTGAGCGATCTTGCAGAACACCAAATTTGTCTCATCAGCCGCGGCGCAGCCAATGACCATGTCCGCGTCTTGGGCCCCGGCTTCGCGCAGCACCGAGGGCTGAATGCCGTTGCCCACCACGCCGCGCAGGTCCAAGCGCTCTTCGAGCAGCCTGAGCCGTGCCGGATCCTGGTCGATGACGGTGATGTCGTTTTGCTCGGAAACCAGGCTTTCAGCGACGCTTTCGCCCACACGGCCAGCGCCCAAGATGATGATATTCATGGAGGCTAATGATACGTGAGCCGTGTTTCAAAAGGGGTATTTTGGCGCTCAAAGGGCGCGCTGAATAATGATTTTGCACTTCGATCGTGCCTTCGTAAATCTGGTACGTGCGCAAATCGCGGTAAATGCGCTTGACTGGGAAATCGCTTATGTGGCCGCATGGAGCTTAACCACGCCTGCAGCTCGCTCAGGATGTGGACTTCCCACGGTGCAGTAGACATTCAGAGGTGGAGCGTGACGTTCTCAAGAGCTTTGTGGCCCGCGGCGGGCGCAACAGGGTATTTACCTGTTGAGCCTGCAAGCTGAAGGCCTATACTTTTTGTACTGCGGTGCGGGTGAGCACGAGACTTCCCTTCCGCACTTACGAACATGTTCGACCGGGTTGACTTTCATGCATTTCGAGGTTCAAGGTAGCGGGCATCCAGTGGTGCTGATGGCGGGTCTGGGTGGGCTAGGGTCTTTCTGGCAGCCAGTGATGGAGCGCCTCTCCCGTCACCAGATGTGCATCACCTTTGATCACCCCGGTATGGGTCGAAGCCCGGCATGCAAGGTGCACAGCATCGAGCAGATTGCCAGCGAAGTACGCCTACTGCTGGATCAACTGGGGCTGGCCTCGGCGCATTTTGTCGGACATTCCACGGGCGGTCTGGTGGCGCAGGTGCTGGCGCTGGACCACCCTGAGCGGGTGGATCGCGTGGTGCTCAGTGCTACCTGGGCACGGCCGGACCGGCGATTTCGCGACTTATTCGATGTCCGGCGTGTGGTTCTGGAGCGCGCCGGCTTTGCCGCTTACAGCACCATGGCCAAACTGTTGGGCTATCCGGCTGAATGGTATGAGGCACGGCTGGCTGGCGATACACCTATTAACTTTGACGCCAGCACTGAGGGCGACCTGCCAACCGCTTTGGCGCGCATCAACATGCTGCTGAGTTTTGACCGGGCTGACGAGCTGAGCGCTATCAGCGCGCCGGTGCTGGTGCTTGGCGCCATTGATGATGCTATTGTTCCCGTTGCGCATTCGCGCGACCTGGCACGCAGGCTTTCAAAGGCCCGTTTGATCGAAATGCAGGGGGGGCACTTTTTGCCTCAGACACAAACGGGGCCTTATGTGGCCGAATTGGAAACGTTTCTCAATGACCCGGCATGAAATAAATAGACAGTCAACACATTCAAAGGAGATTTGCAATGAACGCATCGCTTGATTCATGGGCCCGAAAACTTCTGGCAGCGGGTGCTGCTCTGCTGGCCATGGCGGCGCAGGCTGCCGATCCTTGGCCGGTCAGACCGATCAAGATCGTGATTCCGTTTTCGGCCGGTGGTGTGCAGGACACGCTGGCGCGTTCAATATCGAACGAGTTGGGTGCGGCACTGGGCCAGCCCGTGATCGTCGAGAACCGCGCTGGCGCGGGTGGAACTGTGGCGACCAACTTTGTAGCCAAGTCAGCCCCCGACGGCTACACGCTGGTTCTGGCAGCGGCCAGCCACAACATCAATGGCACGCTCTTTTCCAAGCTGAACTACGATCCGGTCAAAGATTTCGTTGGTGCCGCCTACGTTGGAAATACCAGTTACATCATGGTCGTCAACACCAGTGTTCCGGTCAAAAACGTGGCTGAATTTATAGCCTACGCCAAGGCCCGACCCGGCCAGCTCAACTATGCGACTGCAGGTGCCGGCAGCGCCACCCATCTGTCCATGGCCTATTTCAATGGCATGGCTGGGCTCGATATTGTGAACATTCCAACCAAGGGTGCTGGTGAAGCCATGACCGAAGTCCTCTCCGGGCGCTCCCACGTCATGATCAATGCCAACAACGTTGCGTTGCCTTTTGCCAAAGATTCCCGCGTGCGACTACTTGGCGTGACCTCTGAAAAAGCCTCCCCCTTCGTGCCCGGTGTAGAACCAATCTCTGCTGCGTTGTCGGGCTATGTGTTCGACAGC
>JBIKHX010000294.1:0-3513 GCA_044361945.1 Polaromonas sp.
CACCTTGCCCGGCACCGCATTGAGCGCTGAGAAAAAGCCGTCGAGCTGCCCGATCACTTCATCCAGCGCTTCTTCAGAAATAGACGGGTTGCCCCGGTAACCATTGAGAACATGTTTTTGTTTTTCAAGGTCTTTGAGGACTTCGGTTTTCAGGTCGGCGCGCCCGCCTACGTCCATGATCTCGAAAATGGTTGTGATCGCATAGTGGTGATCGACGGGTTCATCACGCTCGGCCAGCTCACCGAGGCGAGAGAACAAATGCTCTAGCCGCAAGTAAGTTCGTATGCGTTCGTTAAATGGATACTCGTAAAGGATCACAGCGCTATCTTTATCGGCGTTACTGGGGCCGGGCAGACCGGCAACCCGCGCATCATAGCCCGAAGCGCTGCGCCGCCGTACGAACCAGTGCAGCCAATTCCACCAAGGAGACGGTCTCGTTGTAGATGCACAGGTCGGCCGCGGCCAGGCGCTGCGCCCGGTCAACCTGGCCGGCCATCACTTGTTGCACCGCCTCGCGCGTCCAGGCACTTCTTTGCATGACGCGGCTGATTTGCCGGGACTCGGTGCAGTCAATCACCAGAACCTGATGCAGCCGGGGGCGCCAATGGCCGGATTCCACCAGCAAAGGCACATCAAAGACGACACAGGGGGCACCGGCGCGTTCGGCGCTCAGGGCCTGCGCGGCCGTCTGACTGGCCACCAGGGGATGGATGATGGCTTCGAGCCGGCGCTTGCTGCCCGGGTCTGAAAAAACCTGCTTTCGCATGGTCTCACGGTCCAGCGCGCCGCTGGCATTGACAAAGCCGGCGCCGAATGCGCTGGCAATGGCTGGCATGGCCGCCCCACCCGCAGCGGTGAGCTGACGGGAAATAGCATCGGCATCGATGATGCTTGCGCCCAGTTCGGCCAGCATGGCGGCGACCGTGCTCTTGCCGCTGCCGATACCGCCCGTCAGGCCGATGCGTTGCATGGTGCTGTTCACAGGGCCAAGCCCAGGTAAAGCAGCACATCCACAGGGCCCCAGACCATCATCAGCAACGCGCTGGCAGCCAGAAATGGGCCGAAAGGCAGATAAGCGCCGTCTCGTAGCCGTGCCCGGTACTTGAGCACCAGGCCCACCACAGCGCCCGCCATCGAGGCCAGCAGGATCATCGGCAGCAATGCTGTCCAGCCCAACCAAGCACCCATTGCAGCGAACAGTTTGAAGTCTCCGTAACCCATGCCTTCTTTGCCGGTGATCAACTTGAACGCTTGATAGACCAGCCAAAGTGACATGTAGCCGCCGACCGCACCCCAAAAAGCATGGACCAAACTGACGCCGGGGTTGATTTGCAAGGCGGCAGCGATCAGCCCGGCCCACAGAAGGGGCAAGGTGATTTCATCGGGCAGCAGGGTGCTGTCCCAGTCGATCAGTGCCAGAGTGAGGATGGCAGCTGAAAAACCGCACCACGCCAACGAGGTGTAGCTGGCGCCCCAGCGCAGCACACAGCCATAAAAAAGCACAGCCGTGAAAAGCTCCACCAAAGGGTAGCGCAAGCCATAGGCTTGGCCGCAGGCCGAACACTTGCCGCGCAAGCGCAAATAGCTCAGCACCGGTATGTTTTCATGCCAGGCGATGGTGTGGCTGCAATGCGGGCAGGCGGAGCGCGGCAGCGAGAGGCTCAAAGCTGCGGGCACATGGGTCAGCTCGGGCAGGCCGGACGTTCCCGGGGTGAGGAGCGCGCTGCTTTGCCCGGTCAATTCGGCGCACTCACGGGTCCACTGGGCTTGCATGATGAGGGGTAGGCGGTGAATCACCACGTTCAGAAAGCTGCCGACCAGGAGGCCCAACAAGCCCCCCAGCCAAGCCAAGTATGCAGGGTTGAGTTCAGGCCACATCAGCTGACTTGACCCAATTGAAAGATCGGCAGGTACATGGCCACGACGATACCGCCAATCAGCACGCCTAGGGTGACAATGATGAAAGGCTCCAGCAAACTGGCCAGCGAGGCCAGTTGCTGGTCGACCTCGTCTTCAAAAAACCCCGCTGCTTTTGCCAGCATGTGGTCCAGCGCACCCGACTCCTCACCGATGCTGCACATTTGCAGCAGCATGGCCGGAAAAACGGCTGTCTCGGCCATGGCCCGGTTCAGGCTGACGCCATCAGAGACTTGTCGCTGAATGCCGGCCGTGGCCACGGCATAGACCGAGTTGCCGGCAGTGCCCGCCACAGCGTCCAGGGCTTCCATCAAGGGCACGCCTGCCGCGAACATGGTGGACAGGGTGCGCGTCCAACGGGCGATGCAGGCTTTTTGAAGCAAAGGGCCGAAGACCGGCAGTCTGAGCAAAGCACGGTCCAGCTTAGCCTGCAACACAGCACTTTCTTGCCACGCCCGCCACAAAGTCCACAGCCCGAACCCCGACAGGCCCAAGACCAACCACCACCAGCGGACAAAAAAAGCGCTTGTCTGCATGACCCAGAGGGTTGGCGCGGGCAATTGCGCACCGAAAGAAGCGAACACGCCTTCAAAGGCCGGGATCACGAAAATCATGATCACCGCCATCACCACCAAGGCCACCAACACGACGGCTGTCGGGTAAGTGAGTGCGGCTCGAAGTTTGGATTTCATGGCCTCGGTTTTTTCCAGATGCGTCGCCAAGCGCTCCAGCAGCAAGTCCAGCCGGCCGGCCGCCTCACCGGCGGCCACCAGGCTGCAATAAAGCGGAGAGAAGTAAGGCGCATGGCGCCCCAGGGCAATACTCAAGGCGGCGCCGGTTTCAACATCTGCGCGAATGTTTGCCAGCAATCGGGCAAATCGCGGATTGCGTTGGCCGCGACCCAGCGCGTCAAAGCACTGCAGCAAAGGCACCCCCGCCTGCAACATGGTCGACAGCTGCCGGGTGAATAAAGCAACGTCCAGCGGCTTGATCTCAACGCCCTTGGCTGGCGCTTGCCCGCTGACCTTGGATGTTTGCACGCCCTGCCGGCGCAGCATGGCCATGACCTGATTTTCACCGCCGGCACGCATCACACCCTGCACCGGCAGGCCCTGGCGGTTGATACCCTGCCACTCGAAGCTGCGATCGACAGGCGGGCCGGTGTTCAGGTGAAAGTTCATGTGAGGGTCAGGCTAGCGTTTGACGGCGCATCAGGCATTGGTGCAACTGAGGATTTCTTGTAGCGAAGTCAGCCCGAGTTTAACTTTGCGCAGGCCCGATTGCCGCAAGGTGTTGACACCCTCTAATTCAGCTTGGGCTGCAATCTCCGTGGCACTGCCATCGCGCAAGATGATGCGCTGGATTTCATCGCTCACAGGCATTACCTGGTGGACTCCCACGCGCCCGCTGTAACCCCGGTTGCATGCCTGGCAGCCTTGCGCGCGGTAAGGCTGCCAATTGCCATCGAGATCAGCCGGGGCAAAGCCGGCCTCGATCAAAGTTTGACGCGTCAATTCCTCGGGCACTTTGCATTGCGGGCACAGGCACCGGGCCAGCCGCTGCGCAGTGATCAACATGATGCTGGATGCCACATTG
>JBIKHX010000028.1:0-11709 GCA_044361945.1 Polaromonas sp.
TCTTTCATCAGCTTGTTGACGAAACGCCAGCCGATGGTGGTGTCATACACCGCGTTGTTGCGGCTGAAGGCGCTTTCGGCCTTGGGCATCACAAAGGGCGCGCGGCTCATGCTCTCGACGCCGCCGGCAATCATCAGGCCGGCTTCACCGGCGCGGATGGCGCGTGCCGCCGTGCCCACGGCGTCCAGGCCCGAGCCGCACAGGCGGTTGAGCGTGGCGCCCGGCACTTCCAGCGGCAGGCCGGCCAGCAAGCTGGCCATGTGGGCCACGTTGCGGTTGTCTTCACCCGCCTGGTTGGCGCAGCCAAAGATCACGTCGGTGATGGCTTGCCAGTCCACCTTCGGGTTGCGCGCCATCAGCGCGCGCAGCGGCACAGCGCCCAGGTCGTCGGTGCGCACGCTCGATAGCGCGCCGCCATATCGGCCGAATGGGGTGCGGATGGCGTCGCATATAAAAGCTTGTGAAAAGGCTTGTGAACTCATGGTGTGTCTTTTAAAAAGGGTTGCTCAAGCTCAGGCCGCCGCAATCGGCAGACCCAGCATTTTTTCAAGTTCGGCATGCGTCAGCCCCTCGACCATGTCGATGAGCTTGAGGCCATTCGGCGTGCATTCCAGCGTGGCCAGCTCTGAGTAAATGCGCTTGACGCAGGCAATGCCGGTGATCGGGTAGCTGCACTGGGCCACCACTTTGCTCTCACCTTTTTTGGTCAGCAAATCCATCATCACCCAGGTTTGCTTGGCGCCAATCGCCAGGTCCATGGCGCCGCCCACGGCCGGTATGGCGTCTTTCTCGCCGGTGTGCCAGTTGGCCAGGTCGCCGGTGGCACTCACCTGAAACGCGCCCAGCACACAGATGTCCAGGTGGCCACCGCGCATCATCGAAAAGCTGTCGGCATGGTGAAAATAAGCGCCGCCCGCCAGCATGGTCACGGGCTGCTTGCCGGCGTTGATCAGGTCATAGTCTTCATGCCCTGCGGCTGGGGCCGGGCCCATGCCCAAAATGCCGTTTTCGCTGTGCAATATCACTTCAATGCCGGCCGGCAGATGGTTGGCCACCAGCGTGGGCATGCCGATGCCCAGGTTGACATAAGCGCCGTCGTGAATGTCTTGCGCCACGCGTTGGGCGAGTTGCTCTTTGCTGCGTTTTTGATAGCTCATGCTCATGCCGCCTTTTTGAAACCGCCGGCCTCGGTGGCCACGCGGTCGATCCTGACAATCTTGCTGACAAATATGCCGGGGGTGACCACGCTCTCAGGGTCCAGCGCACCCAGCTCCACCACTTCATGCACCGTGGCCACGGTCAAGCGGGCGGCGGTTGCCATGACGGGGCCGAAGTTGCGCGCCGCCTTGCGGTAAACCAGGTTGCCCCAGCGGTCGCCCTTTTCAGCGCGTATCAGCGCCACATCGCCATAAATCGGCATTTCCAGCACGTAGTGCTTGCCATTGATCTCGCGCGTTTCTTTGCCCTTGGCCAGCTCGGTGCCGTAACCCGTGGGCGAGAAAAACGCACCCACACCGGCACCCGCGGCGCGTATGCGCTCAGCCAGGTTGCCCTGCGGCACCAGCTCCAGCTCTAGCTTGCCGCTGCGGTACAGCTCGTCAAACACATGGCTGTCGGCCTGGCGCGGAAAGCTGCAAATGATCTTGCGCACCCGGCCCGCCTTGAGCAGCGCAGCCAGGCCGGTGTCGGCATTGCCGGCGTTGTTGTTGACGATGACCAAATCCTTAGCGCCCTGCGCAATCAGCCCGTCAATCAGTTCATTGGGAATGCCGGCGGTGCCAAAGCCGCCAATCATCACGGTCGAGCCGTCCTTCACACCGGCCAGCGCCGCATCAATCGACGGGGCAATCTTGTTGATCATTCAAAAGCTCCAGATAAAAGATGGCTTGAATTGTCATCCATCACTCCGGCCCCCCAACAACCAAGTGTCGGGGCACCACCTGCACCCCGTAGAAACCCGCATAAAACCTGTCTTTTATAGCTACATTGATCCAATAAAAATAACTACTAATAGCGCTTAAATTAAGTTTATAAGTACTAAAAATATTACTATATGAGTCTTTTTGGACTCATTTCGACGGCCCCGGGCCGATTTGCCTTGCTTACGCCCCCCCAAGCCAAACACGCAGCGCATGACCTAACGGCCCAACACGGAGGCGGCACCCTGCCTGTTGCATGGCCCCATGTCCTGGAAAACGCCCCTAGAAAACACCAAGGGCGCTGGGAAGTTCTTTAACCCCAAACACATTCGCACCATGAGCACCCATAACAACAAACAACTCGACCGCCTCAAAGCCCTGCTCAAAGAACTCTTCCAACTCGACAAACCCGAGCTGGACTTTGGCCTGTACAAAATCATGCACGCCAAAAGCAAGCAGATCAGCGAGTTTCTAGACAAGGACCTGCTCAAAGAAATCGAATCCGCTTTTGGCGCAGAAAGCGCTGGCCGTGTGCAGCATGCCGAGCTGAAAGTGGCCGAAGCCATTGAGCAAGCCAAAAGCTTCGGCGCCGCAGACCCAGAAGCCACGCCTCCCGTCATCCAAGCACGCGCCGCCTACAAACTGGCCCTGGAAGGCGGCAATACCGAAGCCGAAATTTACGACCACCTGTACCGCTTCTTTGAGCGCTATTACGACAACGGCGACTTTTTAAGCAAGCGCTACTACGCACGCGAAAACGACAGCCGCGCCGCGCCCTACAGCGTGCCCTACGACGGCCGCGAGGTGTACCTGCACTGGGCCAACAAAGACCAGTACTACATCAAGAGCGGCGAGTACCTGAACAACTTCAGCTTTGACCTGACCGAAGCCGTGCGCCTGCACCGCGAGGCACCCACGAAGGCCGGGCAAGCGCTGGACTTTGGCACCGCTGCCACACCCGAAGGCCCACCGCTCAAAGTCCACATGCACCTGGCCCAAGCGCAAGAAGGCGAGCACGGCAACATCAAAGCGGCCGCAGACCAAAAGCGCGAATTTATTCCCCTGCTGACCAACCCGGTGGCCTTGAACGAACTGGGCGAGCTGGTGTTGAACTTTGAGTACAAGGTGCTGCCCGACGGCTACCCCATCGACGCTGCCACCGAAGCTGCACTCAAGGCGGCCTATGAGGTCAAAAACAAAGGCGATGTGCCCGCGCACTGGATGGCCGATGTGTTTTTGAAGGCGCTGCCCAAAAAAGACAAGCGCTACGCCGCCCTGCTGGCCCAAGCCATACCCACCGACACGCAAAAAAAGCGCCCGCTGCTGGCCAAGTACATCCAGCAATACACGGCCCGCAACACCATGGATTACTTCATCCACAAAGACCTGGGCGGGTTCTTAAAGCGCGAACTGGATTTTTATATCAAGAACGAACTCATGCGCCTGGACGATATCGAAAGCGCCGAAGCCCCGCGTGTAGAGGACTACCTGGGCAAGATCAAAGCCCTGCGCCGCATCGCCCACCAACTGATCGCGTTTTTGGCGCAGCTGGAAGACTTTCAGAAAAAGCTCTGGCTGAAAAAGAAATTCGTCACCGAAACCAATTACTGCATCACGCTGGACCGCGTCCCCGAAAGCCTGTACCCCGCCGTTGCGGCCAACGACGCGCAGCGTGAGGAATGGGTCAAGCTGTTTGCGATTGACGACATCGCGGGTGATACCGCGCAGGTGGGTTACAGCGTGCCGTTGACCGTGGAGTTTTTAAAGGGGAATCCGTTTTTATTGGTTGATACGGCACTGTTTGCCGATGACTTCAAAGCAAACCTGCTGACTGAAATTGAGGATCTGGATGCGCAGTGTGATGGTGTTTTGATTCATTCAGAGAATTCCCAAGCGCTTGGCTTAATGAATGCAAAGCTAAAGGAGAAGGTTAAATTTATTTACATAGATCCACCCTATAACACTGGTGATGATGGATTTAGTTATAAAGATGGTTATAAAAGCGCAACGTGGCTTTCAATGATATCTGACCGAGTTAAGCTTGGTAGAGGTCTTAATACAAATGATGGAGTGATTTTTGCATCAATAGATGACAAAGAGGTTCATAACTTAGATTGGGCGCTATCGACAAGCTATGGGTTCGATCCAGACGTCTATCCGATGATTTGGCACTTGCCTCGTGGTATTAATGCCGGTCATATTGCAAAGGCGCATGAATATATATTGCCTTATTTTGTAAATAGAGCAAAAACGCCAAAATTTAATAAACCTTCAGGCTTGGAGCAAATTTCAATTGAACGATGCAATAAGCAGATAGACGCTCGGCACCCTGCATCAGAAATAACCTTTCCTGCAGGATTACCCTTCGAGGGAGAGTCTGCAACATTTACGGATGAGATACCAGGCAGCGAACGAATCGAAATTGTTTCAAAAAAGATGGTTTTTGAAAATGGTAAATTAAAATTCCCTGTAACTCTATCTGCTGGTTGGACTGTTAAAAATATGATATTAACTTGGCTTGACGACAAGCCGGTATTTGATAGCAAAGGACAGCCTATTAAAAGATTCTTTTTCAAAACAAATGGAAAGCTGTATTACGAAAAATATGTAAATACCTTTAGTTCAAAGTCAGTCATTACAGGCATAGCTGATACACAAGATGCAACGGCAGAGTTGCTGAGTATTCTTGGTGTAAATAATTTTACATACCCCAAATCAAGTGAAATAACCAAATATTTAATGCAACTTGCGACGAATAAAAATGATTATTTATTGGATTATTTCGCGGGATCTGGAACGACGGGGCATGCGGCATTAAAGATTAACCGTGAAGATGGTGGTTCTAGAAAATTTATTCTTGTAGAAATGGGCGAGTATTTTGATGAGATTTTAAAACCAAGAATCCAAAAAGCCGTTTTCAGCAATGCTTGGGAAAACGGGAAACCCATTAATCGCGATGGCATCAGCCACTGTTTCAAATACCTGCGCCTCGAAAGCTACGAAGACACGCTGAACAACCTGAGCCTGCAAACAGACCCAGCCCGCGAACGTGCGCTGGCCGACAACCCCGCGCTGCGCCAAGACTACGTGCTGAACTACTGGCTGGACGTGGAAACCCAGGGCAGCCAGAGCCTGTTGAACGTGGCCGCTTTCCGCGACCCGACCGCATACACCCTGCGCATCAAGCAGCCGGGCAGCGATGTGCAGCGCAGGCAGCGCATTGACCTGATCGAGACCCTTAATTGGCTGATTGGCCTGTGGGTGGAGCACATGGCGGCGCCTCAGCTGCTAGAGGCCGAGTTCAAACGCGAGGTGGACCCGCAGCTCCCCAAAGACCAAAACACCCGGCTGGTGTGCAAGCGCATCAAGCCCGCAGCGGCTGGCCGTGCGGGCGCTTATTGGTTCCGGCTGGTGGAGGGCTACACCCTGAAGGTGCCGGGCGACGACAGCAGCCGCCAAAAGACGCTGGTGGTCTGGCGCAAGCTGACCGACAACCCCGAGCAGGACAACGCGGTACTACTGCATTTTTTGATGGAAAAGCTGGCCATCTCACCGCGTGAACACACCTATGCCGTGATTTACGTGAACGGCAGCCACACCCTGCCAAACCCGGTGATCGAGGGCGAACAAACCAAAGTGCGCCTGATCGAAGAGGCTTTTCACAATGCCATGTGGTCACAGGACGGTGCGTGATGGCCACCCGCGCCAAAAGTGCCCGTGTAACTGCCGCCAGGCCGGTGGGGCCGATGCTGCCGTTTTCTGAAAAGCTGGTGCTCAACCAGTGGTTGATTTCTCTGTTTGGCGTTTGCCCGCTGGCGTCGCACCAGTACCAAGGGCGCACGGTGCGGCCGCTGTACTTGCTGGCCAAGGCGCTGGTTGATTGTCCTGAGGGCCTGGGGCCGAACAGCATGCACCACTTTTACACGCAACTGCAAGTTAACTGGCAACCCCAGGCGCGTATTCACCCCGATGAGTTACTGCAGTACGAAAAGAACATCGTGGACCACACGCTGTGGCTGAACGCAGGGCGCGACCGGCCCATCGAGTGGAAGTATTACCAGTGGCTGTCGTTGCTGTTCACCGAGGTGTACCTGGACCGCTATTTCCGCGACCCGACGGCTTTGCTGGACAGCCTGAACCACTTTGTGCAACGCTTTAACGCGCATTGGGCTGGGCAAAAAGTGCCTATGGCCACGGGCATCACCCCGTACACGGCCGAAGAGCTGAACAAGCTGTGCCTGCAAAACGCCACCGGCTCGGGCAAGACCTTGTTGATGCATGTGAACTACCGGCAGTTTGCACATTACGCGGCGCAGCATGGCAAAGCCAAGGACATGACGCGCACCCTGCTGATCACGCCAAACGAGGGTTTGAGCGAACAGCACGAAACCGAGATGCGCCAAAGCGGCATTGAGGTGGGGCGTCTGGTGCTGGACAACAACGACATGTTCACCAGCCAGACGGGGCACATGGCGCGCATTGACTTCATTGAGATCACCAAGCTGGGCGACAAGGACGGGCCAACATCGATTGCCACCCGCAACTTGGGCGACCAGAACTTGATTTTGGTGGACGAGGGCCATCGGGGCATGGGCAAGTCTGAAGAGGACGGTTGGTACAAGCAGCGCACGATGCTGACTGAGAAGGGGTTTGCCTTTGAGTATTCGGCCACGTTCCGTGAAGCGGTCAACGCGTCGGGCAACCCCAAGATTGAACAGGCTTATGCCAAGGCGGTGCTGTTTGACTATTCGTACAAGTATTTTTACGAAGACGGTTACGGAAAGGACTACAAGATTTTCAACATCCCACAAACGCAAATTGATGTGGAGTTCTTGTACCTGACGGGTTGCTTGCTGTCGTTCTACCAACAACTGGCGCTGTATGACGAGCGCAAAGCGCAGTACGCCGAGTTCAACCTCGAAAAACCCTTGTGGGTGTTTGTGGGCTCCAGCGTGTCGGGCAGCAAAAAGCAGACCGCCGAAGAGCAAGAAACCGTGGCCGACATTGGCAAGGTGTTGGGCTTTTACGCCCAATTTTTAGCCAAGCCCGACCAAGCCAAAGCCGCTGTGCAAAAGCTGCTGACCTTGTCGGGGGCCGACACGGGCTTGGTGAGCAACGGCCAAGACATTTTTTATGGGGCTTTTGCCTATTTGATAGAGCGGCAACGTGCGGGCATGACTGCCGATGCGTTGCAAACCGACATCTTGGCCCGCTTGTTCAACAACCCGGCGGGCGGGCAACTGCAAATGCAACGCCTGAAAGGCCAAAGCGGTGAGCTGTTGTTAAAGGCCGGTGAGGGCCAGCGGCACTTTGGCCTGATCAACGTGGGCGACACCATGAGTCTGGCCAAGCACATTGAAGACTTGGTGAAAAAGGCCTTGATTGCACCCATCACCGTGACCGACAGCGACTTTTTGACCGCGCAGTTCAACTCGGTCAAAGAGTCCAGCTCCCCTATCAACGTACTGGTAGGGGCCAAGAAATTTGTGGAGGGCTGGGACTGCTGGCGCGTCAGCACCCTGGGCTTGATGCGCGTGGGTCGAAGCGAGGGTTCGCAAATCATCCAGTTATTTGGCCGGGGCGTGCGCCTGAAGGGCTGGCAGTGGTCGCTCAAACGCTCCAGCCATGCACGACCAATGGGTGCGCCGCAGCATATTCGCCTGATTGAAACGCTGAACGTGTTTGGCGTGCAAGCCGACTTTATGGAAAAGTTCCGCAAGTTTCTAGAAGACGAGGGCCTGCCCGCGAGCGACAACAAGCACACGATGCAAATCCCGATGAACGTGACGCACGATTTTGGGCAAAAGCTCAAGGTCATCAGGCTACGCGACAAGGACGGCGCTGGGCGCAACTACAGCTTTAGCCGCGACGGCGCCATGCTGCAATTGGGAGATGTGCCCGAATACATCACGCACAACAAGGTGGAGGTCGATTGGTATCCCAAAATTTCGGCCATCGTGGCTGGGGGTTTGGCTGTACAGGCGGGTGCCAATATCGACAAAAACGAGACCCACTTTTCGGTCCAGCACATCGCGTTCATGGACATGAACCGTTTGTACTTTGAGCTGGAAAAGTACAAAGCCCGAGAAAACCTGTACAGCTTGTTCATTTGCCCGGAGCAGCTGGCCGGCTTGCTGCGTGACAGCTCTTGGTACACGCTGTTGGTGCCCAAGGATTTAATCAGTCTGAACCGCTTTGCATCAGTCAGCGTGTGGAATGCGATGGCGCTGGAGTTGCTGAAAAAATATTGCACGCGGCTGTTTGGCTACAAGCGCGACGAGTTCATTAAGCCGCGCCTACAGGTGGTGGATTTGGATGAAAGTGATGCCAATTTCCCGGTTGCTGACGAGTGCTACACCTTGACCGTGGATGCCAGCGAAACGCAGCTGGTTGCCGACATAGAACAACTCAAAGCTGATATTGAAAAAGAACGCCGGGCCAAGACGCGCAAAAAACTACTTGAGGGGGTGCAACTCAAGGCTTGTATTTTAGGTAATCACCTGTACCAACCACTGCTGTCAGTTAAGAGTGGCGGCGGTGTGAGCGTAAGCCCAGTGGCGCTGAACGAAAGTGAAACCGGTTTTGTGAGCGCATTCATGGCTTGGTTGGACCGCAACGAAACCCAACTGGCCGAACTAGAAACATCAATCTACCTGCTGCGCAACAAGTCACGCGGCAGCGGCATCGGTTTTTTTGAAGCGGGCAATTTTTACCCCGACTTCATTTTGTGGGCCGTAACGGGCAAGCAGCAAAACGTAGTTTTTGTGGAGCCGCACGGCATTACACACGAAGGCACGGGCCACGCCAAAGTGCAGTTTCACAAAACCATCAAGGACATCGAACGCCGCTTGGCAGACCCGCATTTGCGCCTGGAAAGCGCCATCGTGACGCCAACCGATTTCGCGGCAGTGCAAGACCGCAGGTGGACCAGCAAAGACTGGGCTGACAACCATGTTTTTTTCATGAAAGACCTGGATGCGCAGGGCCTGCCTGTGTTCATTGAGTCTGTGATGGGGTTGATTCGGTGACTGTAGGGATTGTTTTAGTGGCCTTCGCCTGGTGCAGTGGCCGGTCTAAAGACTGGCCTAAAAACTAGCTTGAAAACTAGTCCGGAAATAGCGGTCATTACCCCAGAAACCGGCGCTACTACCCTGTAAACACCAAGAAAACACCAAAGAAACACCAAAGAAACACCAAAGAAACTACCAAAGAAAGCCAATGCCAGACCCCAACGACATGAAAGAACTGAAAGCCTTGGCCGCACAACTGGCAGCCATCCGCGCCAAGGTGCAGGCCGAAGGCGGCTTTTTGCACGACCGGGATTTGCACCAGTGCCTAGCCTGCGGCCTGATGGAAGACGTGCTTTACAGCGGCAAGCTGGTGACTTACTGGCATCAGACCACTGAGCCTGTGGATACGGGCTTGCGTTTTAAAGAGGTCGGGGCCGATGTGCTGGCCTGCCCTTGCTGCGGGTGTGTGTCGTTCGCAATAGATACGGACATCGAGTGAGGGCTAGTTTCGTAGCCTATGTGGACGAATCGGGAGACGAGGGATTCAAGTTTCTGCCCAACGAAAAAGGCAGTTCGCGCTGGTTTGTTCTGTCGGCGCTGGTGATTCGCAGAGAAAACGATTTGCAAGTGGTGCAACTGGTCAGGCAAGCCCGCGCATTGTTGAAGAAAGACGCAAAGAAGACCTTGCATTTCCGGGAGTTGAAGCATGAGCAACGTGTGCCCTTGGCTCGGTTGATCGGCGACGCGCCAGTCCGCACGGTCAGCGTGATGGTGCACAAGCCGTCTATCAGCGAGCCGGAGGTATTTCAGCATCAGGCTTACGCGCTATACCACTACGCCACCCGTTTGTTGGTTGAGCGGGTGTCGTGGCTGTGCCGTGACCACCACCGAACAGGCCAAGGGGACGGGACGGTTGAGATGGTTTTTTCCAACCGCAGTGCCATGTCTTATGACAACTTGCGGGAGTACTTGAACAAACTAAAAACGGACCAAGCGGGTAATGGTGTGCGGGTAGATTGGAGTGTGGTGGACCCTCAGCGCATTCGGGCGGTCAATCATGACCAGCTAGCTGGATTGCAACTGGCCGATGCCGTTGCTTCTGGGGTATTTTTTTCTGTGCATCGCAACCCGTATGGCGAGTGCGAGGAGCGCTACCTGCGATTGATGGGAAAGACGATTTATCGCAACAAGGGAACTGCCAATGGCTATGGTTTAAAACTCTGGTGCGCTGACGCCGCCGAAGTTGCCCGTTTGCTGCAGGCCGCCGACGCAGAGCGTCAGGGCCGTTGAATTCATTCCTGCGAGCAAAAAAATGCCCGCATGTGCGGGCATTTAAAAAAGGTGCAGGTCCTGAGTTCGAGGGGTCCACCCGTTCGGGCTGTTGCCATTGCTGACAACCTCTACAAGTCTCACGCTTACCTGCGTTGTGAATTCTATTAGAAAAAACGCAGTCCGTATCCAAAGATGGGTAACTAGGTGAAAGCACCTACAAAAGCCCACAAGTCCGTTCAGCCCGTCTCTGGCCCACACCACCGGCCCGACGCCGGGCACACGCTGCCGGGCTGGCCATTCACCCGGACTTGCTCTTCTTTGAGCTGCTTGGTGGCCGCAGGGTCGGTGTCGAACTGAACCTGCAGCGCCTGCGCCACAGCAGGGTTTTCAATCGGCAGTTCCCACGTCAAAAACAATTGCGTGCAATCCCGCTCTGGCGCAAAGTGCGCCGCGTCAAAGCCCTGACTGTCGCGCTCAATGACCGCGTGCGGCTGGCCTGTGTCAAACACCACGGCCGTGCCCCGCACCAAGGGGATGCGCTGGCCGGTGAGGGGGAAATGCAAGTCCAGCCCCCGGTCTTCGCTTAAAAACAGGTTGGCAAAGGCTGCGCTGCCGTACTGCGCGCCGTCGTGGTGGTACCTGGCGCCACGGCAGGCCATCAGGGCCAGTTCGCAGTCGTCCAGCTGCGGCAGGCCCAAGGTGCGCGTCCAGTCCGACATGGCTTGCACGCAGTGGCGCAGCTGCGGCCAGCGCGCTTGGGTGCGGGCCAGCGGCAAGGCTTCGACGTCGCCGGGCACCAGCGCCAAGTGCAAAGACACCTCACGCTGCCAGTCGGCTGTGACTTTGGCGGGCGGCGCCGGCACATCGAGCTTGGCGGTTAGCAGGCGCGCACTCACGCTACGGCTGCGCAGGGCCTGGCCACTCTTGAAAAAGCAGACATGGCTGGCGGGGGCAACAAGGACGGGTGCACGGGGGCTCATGCGGGCCAGTGTAGACAGGCGTCGCGTGCTACGCTTTCGCCCATGTTCACGCCTTCCCAAGCCAATGTGCGCCAGTTCTTTTGCGCGGTGTACGCCAAAAGCCTGGCCGGCACGCCGCTCGACGCCATGGAAACCATCGTCAGCCAGTGGATTGACGAGCACCCCGAGTACCACGCTGATTTTGCCGACGCCGAGTCGGCAGTCGACAAAATGTACGAGGTGAAAGACGGCAAAACCAACCCGTTTTTGCACCTGTCCATGCACCTGACGATCAGCGAGCAATGCTCGATTGACCAGCCGCGCGGCATCAGGCAGGCTGTGGAGTTGCTGACGGCCAAGCGCGACTCTTTGCACGCGGCTCACCACGAAACCATGGACTGCCTGGGCCAGATGGTCTGGGAAAGCCAACGTGCCGGCCGCCCGCCCGACGGCGCGGCCTACATTGACTGCGTGCAGCGACAAGCCACGCGGGACTGAACCTCAAGGAGCCTGACCATGCCAAGACGATTTGTAGACCTGTCCATCTTT
>JBIKHX010000038.1:0-10498 GCA_044361945.1 Polaromonas sp.
CCCAAAACGAGGATTTTTTTCATCATGACTAGATTCTGCACGCTTGCCGGCTTCAAAGCACTGCGACAAGTCAATGGCCAGTGGTTTGAGCCCGGCTACTTGGTTTAGACGCCAAGGAGCTCGCGCCGCACCACCTCGTTGGCGGCCAGCTCTGCCATGCTGCCTTCAAAGCGCAGCTGGCCTTTTTCGAGCACGTAAGCGCGGTCAGACACCAGCTCGGCAAAGTGCATGTTCTGCTCAGACAGCAGGATGCTCACGCCCTGAGTTTTGAGCTCGAGGATCATCTGCACCATCTGCTCGACGATCACCGGTGCCACACCTTCGGACGGCTCGTCCAGCAAGACCAGAAAAGGGTTGCCCATCAGGGTGCGGGCGACCGTCAGCATCTGCTGCTCGCCGCCGCTCATGCGCCCGCCCAGGCGCTGCGGCATTTCTCCCAGATTGGGAAACAAGGCAAACAGGCGCTCCGGTGACCAGCTGGGCGCCTGGCTGCCGTCAGGCCAGTGGCGTGGCGGCTGGCGGCCGACCTCCAGGTTTTCCATCACGGTGAGGTCTGTGAAGATGCGCCTGTCTTCCGGGACAAAACCCATGCCCAGACGCGCCGACTGGTGCGGCTCGGCACGCGCCATGTCATGGCCCATGAAACTGATCTGACCGCGACGCTTTTCGAGCATGCCAATGATGGCCTTGATGGTGGTGGACTTGCCGGCACCGTTGCGCCCCATCAGGGCCACCACTTCGCCGCGTCGCACCTCCAGGCCCACGTCGTCAATAATTTGCGCGGCGCCATACCAGGCGCACAGCCCGGCGACTTTCAGAAGGGGGTCGTTTGCGGCTTGCATCAAACGGCTTTCTCAAATGTTTTGCCACTGCCGAAATAGACTTCCTGCACTTTCGGATCGTCCCGAACGGCCAGGGGTTTACCTTCGGCAATCAAGCGACCGCGCGCCAGCACGATCATGCGGTCGGCATAGGCAAACACCACGTCCATGCTGTGCTCGGTGAACAGCACCGCCATGCCGCGATCGAGTACCAAGTCTTTGGTCAATGCCATCAGGTTGTTGCGCTCCTTCGGTGCCATGCCGGCGGTAGGCTCGTCCATCAGCAGCAGTTTGGGGTCGTTGGCCATGGCCATGGCCAACTCAACACGCTTGACGTCGCCATAGGCCAGCACGCTGCAAGGCCGGTCAGCCTGCGCTTTCATGCTGACCTGGTCCAGCAATTCGAGTGCACGTTCGCGCTGGTGGGCGGCAGCGCGTCGCCACATAGCAAACAACTTGTTGTCTGCCGAGAGCAAGGCCATCTGCACGTTTTCAACCACGGTCAGTGAGGCAAAGGTTTCGGCAATCTGAAAGGTGCGGCTCACACCGAGTCGCCAGATCTCGCGCGGCGTTTTGCCGATCAGCTCATGGCCGTCCAGCAAGATAGAGCCGGTATCAGCGCGCAGTTGCCCGTTGACCATGTTGAAGGTGGTGGACTTGCCGGCGCCGTTGGGCCCGATCAGCGCCAGCAGCTCGCCGGGGGCCAGTTCGAAATTGACGCCATCGACCGCCCGTACGCCGCCAAACGATTTGCCCAGTCCGGACACTTTGAGCAGGCTCATGACTGCGCCTCCCGCGTGGCCGCGCTCTGCCCCCGGTTAATGAGTTGCCGCGCAAAGCCGGCAATACCCTGCGGAAACAGCAGCACCAGCAGCAAGATGATGGCGCCCAGCATGGCGCGCCAGTAGTCGGTGTTGCGCGCCACCGTGTCGTGCAGCCAGGTGAAGGTGAGCGCACCCACCACCGGGCCGACCAGGGTTTGCAGGCCACCCAGCAAAACCATCACCAGGCCGTCAATCGACTTGCCCACGTGCAGGCTCTCCGGCGAAATGCTGCCTTTAGAAAAAGCATAGAGCGCACCGGCCAACCCGGCAAAGGTGCCTGCCAGCACAAAAGCCACCCATTGCAAGCGCTTGACGTTCATGCCAATGGCATCAGCGCGCAGCACCGAGTCGCGGCCGGCGCGCAGCGCGTAGCCGAAGGGCGAATATAAAATGCGGTGCAACAGCAAGATGCCCCCGGCCACCAGGGCCAGCGTCAGGTAGTAGTAGTTGCGTTTGTCAGACAGCCACTGGGCCGGCCAGACTCCGGTCAGCCCGTTGCTGCCGCCGGTGAAGGCATCCCACTGGTAGCAAATGGCCCAGGTGATTTGTGCAAAGGCCAGTGTCAGCATGGCCAGGTAAACGCCCGACAGCCGCACGCAAAACCAGCCATACAAAAACGCACCCAATCCCGCCGCCACCGGCGCGACCATCAGGGCCACTTCCATGGGCAGTTGCAGGCTGCGCACCAGCAGCGCCGACGCATAAGCGCCCAGCCCGAAATAAGCCGCATGCCCGAAGGAATGCATACCGGCCGGCCCCATGATGAAGTGCAGGCTGGCCGCGAACAAGGCGGCGATCAGCAGGTCAATCATCAGCACGGTGACATAGGGTGACTGCACGGCCAGCAATGGCAACAGCACCAGCAGTGCCAGCACGGCCCAGCGCGCATAGCCTGCTACCTGGCCTGGCGCGCGCAGCGGTTGCTCGGCCGCGCTCGCATGGCGACTCGGCGCCTGCGGCCGGCCGAACAGGCCCCAGGGCCTGGCCACCAACACCACCGCCATCACCACAAACTCGACTACCAGCGTGAGCTTGGAAAACGAGATGCTGACGCCGGCGATCTCGACCAGCCCCAGCCAGATGCAAATGGCCTTGAGCTCGGCGATCAGCAGCGCCGCCACATAAGCGCCCGGAATCGAACCCATGCCGCCCACCACCACCACCACGAAGGCGGCGCCGATGATATTCAGGTCCATCTCCAGGTTGGCCGGCTCGCGCGGCAGCTGCAAGGCGCCGCCCAGCCCGGCCAGAAAGGCACCGAGCGCAAACACTGCCGTGAACAGCCAGGCCTGGTTGACGCCCAGCGCGCTGACCATGTCACGGTCTTGCGTGGCGGCGCGCACCAGCGTGCCCCAGCGTGTTTTGGTCAGCAGAAGCCACAGCAGGCTAAGTACCACCGGGCCCGCCGCAATCAAAAACAAGTCATAGGTAGGGAACTGCCGCCCCAGAATCAACACCGAGCCGGTGAGTCCGGGTGCGCGAGGCCCGAGCAGCTCTTCGGGGCCCCAGAACCACAGCACGCCATCCTTGATGACCAGGCCGAGGGCAAAAGTGGCCAGCAATTGAAACAACTCAGGCGCGCGGTAAATGCGGCGCAGCAGCAGCACTTCGACCAAAGCGCCCAAGGCGGCCACAGCCAGCGCAGCCAGCAGCAGCGAAGGCCAAAAACCAATGCTGGCACCCAAGTTGGCCACCAGCGAATAAGCGATGTAAATGCCGACCATGAAAAAAGAGCCATGGGCGAAATTGACAATGCGGGTGACGCCAAAAATAAGCGACAAGCCGGCAGCCACCAGAAACAGTGACGATGCGCCGGCCAGGCCGTTGAGCAGCTGGACGACAAAGCCGGAAAAACTCATGACAAACTCAGTCAGCAGGGCGCAACTTCTTGACTTCCGCATCGCTAGGCTGAAACTTGGCGCCATCCATGTAGCGGTAGTCCACCATCACACCCTTGCCGTTGTCGTTCTTGGTGCGACCGACATAAGCACCCATGGTGGATTGGTTGTCCTGCGCACGGTAGATGGCCGGACCAAACGGCGTCATCACGCTCAGGCCCTTGAAGGCGGCGATCATCTTTTCAGTCTCAGTGGACTTGGCTTTTTTCATGCCTTCAGCCAGCGACTTGATGGCGCTGTAACCCACCACCGAGCCCAGGCGCGGATAGTCTTTGTACTTGGCGTTGTAGGCGTTGTAGAAAGCTTTGTGCTCAGGTGTTTGAATACCGTACCAGGGGTAGCCGGTGACAACCCAGCCGTTGGGTGTTTCTTCTTTGAGCGGGTCCAGGTACTCAGGCTCGCCCGTCAGCAGGCTGACCACTTCACGGCCCTTGAAGAGACCTCGTGTGTTGCCTTCGCGCACAAACTTGGCCAAGTCAGCGCCGAACAAGACGTTAAAAATAGCGTCAGGCTTGGCGTCGGCCATGGCCTGCACCACGCTGCCTGCATCCAACTTGCTTAGCGGCGGTGCCTGCTCGGCCACAAACTCGACGTCCGGCTGCGCGGCCTTGAGCAGCTCCTTGAAGCTGGCGGCGGCCGACTGACCGTATTCGTAGTTGGGGTACACGATGGCCCAGCGTTTTTTCTTCATGGCAACAGCTTCGGGTACCAGCATGGCGACCTGCATGTAGGTCGAGCTGCGCAGGCGGTAGGTGTAGCGGTTGCCGTTTTGCCAGACGATCTTGTCAGTCAGCGGCTCAGAAGCCAGAAAGAAAATTTTCTTTTGCTTGGCAAAGTCGGTCAAGGCCAAGCCGATATGCGACAGGAAAGAGCCTGTCAACACATCGATCTTTTCACGCGAGAAGAGCTCTTCAGCGGCACGCACGGCTTCGCCCGGGTTGGCGTTGTCATCACGAATGATCAGCTCAAGCTTTTTGCCGTTGACGCCGCCTGCGGCATTGATCTCTTCAATCGCCAGGTCCATACCTTTTTTGTAGGGCTCGAGAAAAGCGGGCTGGGCTTTGTAGCTGTTGATCTCACCGATCTTGATGACGCCTTGTGCATGCGCCAGCGGCGCCATCAGGCAGGCGAAGGCTGTCACGCCGAGTAATTTGTTCAGTTGAATGTTCATAAAAACTCCTGCGGGGTGTTGATGGCGTGAAAGTTCAACGGGCTGTCACTGCTCGGCAAAAGCCCGCTCGATGACAAAGTCACCGGGCTTGGAGGTACTGCCTTCTTTGAAACCGCGCGTCTCCAGCATTTGCTTGAGGTCTTTGAGCATGCCCGGGCTGCCGCAAATCATCACCCGGTCTTCGGCCGGGTTGAGCGCCGGCAAGTTCATGTCGGCATTGAGTTTGCCGCTTTCCAGCAGGTCGGTGAGCCGGCCCGTATTGGCATAAGCCTCGCGCGTGACGGTCGGGTAGTACAGCAACTGGGCAGCCACCATCTCGCCTAAAAATTCGTGCGCCGGCAACTCTTTGGTGAGGTAGTCATGGTAGGCCAACTCATTGACCTGCCGCACGCCGTGCACCAGCACCACTTGCTCGAACTGCTCGTAAGTGGCCGGGTCGCGGATGATGCTCATGAAGGGCGCCAGACCGGTGCCGGTGGCCAGCATGTACAGCCGCTTGCCTGGCAGCAGGTAGTCAATGACCAGCGTGCCTGTGGGCTTGCGGCCGACGATCACTTTGTCGCCCACCTGAATATGCTGCAAGCGCGAGGTCAGCGGGCCGTCGGGCACTTTGATGCTCAGAAACTCCAGGTGTTCGTCGTGGTTCGGGCTGACGATGCTGTAGGCGCGCAACAAAGGCTTGTCATTGACGCGCAGCCCGATCATGGTGAAGTGGCCGTTGCTAAAACGCAGCGCAGGGTCGCGCGTGGTGGTGAAGGAAAACAGCGTGTCGGTCCAATGGTGTACGGACAAAACCTGTTCTTCGTTGAAGGCGCTCATGGTGTTCAGGTCAATTCAAAAGAAGCTATTGTCGATGCATCGTCCTATTGCTCAGGAAGACGCGGGCTTAGCGCCTGCGCCTGAGCCGCACTCAGGGCATTTTGTCGTCGATGGGCGGCGCGCTGGCTTCGCGCGGCGCCACCGTGCCCAGCCGCGCTTTCAGCGACTGCGGCTGGCCGGTGAGCAGTGCGGCATAGCTGGTGGTGTTGGACAGCACTTTTTTCACATAGTCACGGGTTTCGTTAAACGGCACGTTTTCGGCCCAGATCGCGGCTTCCAGTGGCGGGCCGTTGCGCCAATTGCGCGGGCGGCTGGGGCCGGCGTTGTAGGCGGCCGCAGCCATTGGCATCGAGCCACCAAAGTCATTGAGCGCGCGCTTGAGGTAGGCCGTGCCGATGTTGATATTGGTGTCGCGGTCATTGAGCTGGCCGATATTGAAGCCGGTCAGGCCGATGTAGCGCGCTGTCTCGCGCGCGGTGGCCGGCATGATTTGCATCAGGCCGCTGGCACCCACGCCCGAGCGGGCGTCCATGATGAAACGGCTTTCCTGTCTGATCAAGCCATAGACATAAGCCGGGTCGAGGCCGATGTCACGGCTGCGCTTGAGCACGGTTTCGCGAAATGGCGTGGGAAAGCGCTGAGAAAAATCAATCTCTCCGCGCGTTCGTTCACTGGTGTTGATGCAGCGGTCCCAGATGGCCAGGTCACAGGCCATTTGCGCGGCTGCCAACAATTCGCGCTCGCTCATGCCGCCGGGCTTGGCCAGGTTGGTGGAGTAGTTCCATTCGCGAACGCCTTCGCCGCGCAGGCCGATGGTGATGGCGTAGGCGGCGCGTTGCAGGCCCGGGTTGGTGCGCGCCGCTTCTTTTTCGCCCAAGGTCAGCGCCGCGGGTGCGGCTGGCACGGTGATCATCTGGCCCAGCTCTTCGAGCGCCAGTTGTTCGTAAAAGCCGCGCACCGAAGCGATGGACTGCAACAGGCTCAGCGCCTCGGCGCGTTGCGCCGGCATGGCGGCAGGTGCCGGCAGCTGAGCCGGGGCCAGCGCCAGCAGGGCGCGGGCTTTCCAGTAAACCCAGGTGCTGTCTTTGCGCGCCTCCGGGCTCATGGCGTTGATGCTGGACAGCACCAAGGGCCAGCGCGGCTGTGCGCCGGCGCGCAGCGCAGCGCGGGTTTTCCAGGCCAGCATGTCGTCTGTCAGGTCACTGTCGGCAGTGACCTTTTGAAAATGTGCCAACGCATCCGGGCTCTGGTTGCCCATGCGCATGGCGCTTTGTTTGCCGATGACGCCCCAGACCCAGTTGTGTTCTTCGGCAGTGAGTTGAACGTCCCACTTTTTATCGATCAGTGTGGCTGCGGCTTGCGGGTCGCTGGCGGCCAACTTGACGAGCGCCAGCGTCACCAGTTCTTTGCCACTGCGCGAAATCGCCATTTTTCTATCCGCCAGAAACCTGGCCGGGTTGGCTTGCAGGGAAGCCAGTATGCCCAGCGAATCGGGCGAGACCATTTCGACCGCATCGCGCGTTGGCCGGGTCCGGCCGGCCTCTATCGACAGACGCGCTTTGCGCCAGATGTCCAGCGGTTTGAGTTGCTTGGCGGCCAGCATGCGCTCTGCGGCAGTGCGGCAGCCTTCGTCTGCATCGCGCTGCGCGTACCAGGTTTGGCGGACCTGATCGACCAAGGCGGCAGCGCCTTCGGGCCCGTTTTTTTGATGCTCGAGCGCCCAGGCAAAACAACGCACTTCGCGGTCATCGCCCATGCGAAACAGCGGATGCTCTGCGGCAAAGCCGGCCCAGTCGCGGCGCTGGCCCAGCAGCAGCAACCAGTCGTTGCGCAAGCGGTCTTCCTGGTAGGTGCCGGCGTAACGTGCCAGGAAGGCTTGCACCTCAGCGCCGCTGGCCACACCCAAGCGGTTGCTCAACTCCCAATACGCGGCCCAGGCTTCGAGCACATGGCCACGCGTTTGCGGCAGCAGTGCCGCCATTTTGGCCTTGTCCTCGCGTTTGAAGGCTTGGGCCATCTCTAGAACCGCCTCATCTGCACGGCTCAAGGACACGTTTTTTGGCTGTGCCTGCAAAGCCGCCGGCCAGGCAGTCAAAGGGCCTGTCAGGGCCAGCAATAGGGCCGTTCTTATAAATTTCGATAGCATCGGGTGATTATGGACAAATTAAGCGCCCGCAAAATACTCATTGAGCAACGCCTGAACATGCCAGACCGCCTGGCCCGCGCAGACTTGCTACAGCGCGTCATGCGCATCTGGCTGGTCGGGAGGCAGGACCTGGTGATTGGCGCCTACTGGCCTATCAAGGGTGAATTTGACCCCTTACCGGCCCTTTACCGCTGGCAGGAAGACGCTGTGCTGGGCGCCTTGTTTGAACCCGATACGCCGCTCAAGCCCGACGGCAGCAGCCAAAGCCAGACCGAAAGCCAGGCCAACCGTTCACCGCGCAAGATCGGTTTGCCGGTGGTTGACAAGGTGCTCAAGACATTGACCTTTCACGCCTGGTACCCCGGCTGCCCGATGGAAGAAGACGCCTACGGCATCCCCAAGCCCAAGGACACCGAAGTGATCGTGCCGACGCTGCTGTTCGTGCCCTGCGTGGGCTACGGTCCCGGCGGCTACCGCTTGGGCTACGGCGGCGGCTTTTACGACCGCACCCTGGCCAGCTTGCAACCTAAGCCGGTGACTGTGGGCCTGGGCTACAGCCACGGCTGGTTGCCCGAACTCGAGCCCGAAGCGCACGATGTGCCGCTGGACGCTTTGCTCAACGATGAAGGCGTGGTCTGGGCGGGCTGAAGCGGCCAAACCGCCGGCCACTAAGGCGCGCTCACTGCTGGCGCAGCAAGGCCCGCACATCCTGTTCGTAGCTCTGCAGTTTGGCCAGCGCCTTTTGCCGCTGCGCCGGCGTGGTGCTGTTGTGCAGATCTGCAAAGGTCTGGCAGTTGTGTAACTTGATTTGGCGGGCGTCATGGCGAAAGCTGAGGTCCGGTGAAAGAATGGCGCGATTAAAAACGCCTTCGAGCGCTGCTGCAGCCTGGGCGGCGCTGGGCCCGCTGGGCGAAGCCAGGCTGCGCATGGTCTGCAACATGTCCTGCTGGCGGCGCAGGCGTTCTGCATAAGCGCGCTGAGGGTCAAAGCCGGATTGGCCTAAACGTGTTTGCAGCATGGACTGCTGCCGCTCATCGAGCTTGCCGTAGAGCATTTCGGTGCGCTCAAGCGATTTCTCAAACCGCTTTTCACGCAGCTGCTGGGGCGTGCCGCTGAGGTAGTCTTCGCGGTATTTGAGGTTGCTTTTCGAGAACTTGCGCTCCATAAAGGCCAATTGGCTGGCGTCCAGGTTCGCCAGTTTTTGCAAGCTGATAGCACCTGTGGCGCTTTGGTCCAGCCGAACCATGCCCTGTAGCGTGGTGAGTACATGTTCCTGGATTTCCTCGTAGAAATCACAGGCCCTGGCGGGCGTCAGGGGTTCTGCTATCTGGCGCTGCATTTTTTGCAAGGTCTCGACGTAAGCTGGCAGCTGGGTTTGCCGGTGCCACACATGGACTTGGTCGAGCGAGGTTTTGAGTGCCGGTTTTTGCGCCGCGTTGAAATCCACATAGTCATTGAGATACCAGTCCAGCACCAGCGGGGCCTGGTTGTAGGCCAGCCGGACTGTGCTGCAGCCTTGCAAGACGAGCATGAGTGCACTAAGGCCGATAATCCCCAGCAGGTTTCTACACAACGACTTGTAAGCAGGACATCTCATGGCAACTCCGATTGACGTCGTCATCATGGCCGCCGGCAAGGGCACGCGGATGAAGAGCGCATGGCCCAAAGTGTTACATCGTTTAGGCGGACGCGCTTTGCTCAGCCATGTACTCCAGCGCGCCGTAGAGTTATCGGCCCGGCAGGCCGTGGTCATTACCGGTCACGGCGCCGATGCGGTGGAGGCTGCACTGGCTGGCAGCCCCTTGGCCATGCCATTGCAATGCGTTCGGCAAGAGCCGCAGCTGGGCACCGGCCATGCGGTGCAGCAAGCCCTACCCCAACTTCAAGATGACGGCGTCACGCTCATCTTGTCCGGCGATGTGCCCTTGACCGAGACCGCCACTTTGCAGGCCCTGCTGGCCCTTTGCGACGGCCGTCAATTGGCCTTGCTCACCCTGGCCTTGCCTGACCCCAGCGGCTACGGCCGCATCGTGCGCGCTGCGCCCGGCGGCGCTGTGCTGGCCATCGTCGAGCACAAGGACGCCAGCACGGCCGAGCGCGCCATCACCGAAATTTACAGCGGCATCATGGCCCTGCCCACGCGCTTGCTGCGCCAGTGGCTGGGCCGGCTCGACAACAAAAATGCGCAAGGCGAGTACTACCTCACCGACATCGTGAAGTTGGCTGTGGCCGACGGCGTGCCGGTGGCCGCGCACCAGATCACCGACCCTGCGCAGGTGGCTGGCGTCAACAGCCCCGTGCAACTGGCTGAGCTCGAGCGCAGCTACCAGCTGCGCCAGGCGCAAGCCCTGATGGAGCAAGGCACGCGGCTGGCCGACCCGGCGCGCCTGGATGTGCGCGGTCAACTCAGCTGCGGCAGCGATGTGGAGATCGACGTCAACTGTATTTTTGAAGGCCAAGTATTTTTGGGTGATGGCGTGCAAGTAGGCGCTAACTGTGTGATTGCCCACGCCCGCATCGAAGCCGGTGCCGTCATTCACCCGTTCACCCACATCGACGGCGAAAAACTGGGCGTGCAGGTCGGCGCCGGCGCGCTGGTCGGCCCCTTTGCCAGGCTGCGCCCGGGCGCGCAACTGGGTGCTGAAGTGCACATCGGCAATTTTGTCGAAGTGAAAAACGCCACCCTGGGCCGCGGCGCCAAGGCCAACCACCTGGCTTACCTGGGTGACGCCACGGTGGGTGAGCGCGTGAACTTCGGAGCCGGCAGCATCACCGCCAACTACGACGGCGCCAACAAGCACCGCACCGTGATTGAGGCC
>JBIKHX010000029.1:0-11657 GCA_044361945.1 Polaromonas sp.
GACCATCAAGGTATGACATGACACCGGAGCAAAAGAAGAACAATCGCCGCCTGGGTCTGATCCTGGCCACTGTGGCGCTGGTGTTTTTTGCCGGTTTCATGGCCCGGTCTATTTTGTTGGCCTAGGCTTGAAGGTATTTACAGCATGAGTCAGACCCGCGAAAACTCGAAGATGCTGGGCAAGCTCGGCGTGATCGTGTTGGGTATGTTTGCCTTCGGTTACGCGCTGGTGCCGCTGTACAACGCCATCTGCGAGATGACGGGCATCAATATTCTGGCGCTGGGCGACAAGCAAATTCCGGGTGCCTCGTCCTCTCAGGCGGCCAACACGCAAATCGACAAAACGCGCACCATCACGGTCGAGTTCGATGCCAATTCGCGCGGCCCCTGGCACTTCAAGCCGGCTTCGCGCAGCTTGCAAGTGCACCCTGGCGAGCTGACCACGGTGATGTACGAGTTCCAGAATATTCAAGACCGCGCCATGTCGGCGCAGGCCATTCCAAGCTACGCACCGCGCCAGTCGGCAGCGCACTTCAACAAACTCGAATGTTTTTGTTTTAACCAGTACACCTTGGCCCCTGGCGAGAAAAAGCAGTGGCCGGTGGCCTTTGTGATCGACAACAAGTTGCCGCGCGATGTGACCACCATCACGCTGTCCTACACCTTCTTTGAAGTGGGCGGCAAGACGCCGGCCGCGCCTGCGGGTTATCAGAACATTCCGGGTGTCAAACCGGTGGCGCTGGCACCCGTGCTGCCCCAGGCTTTGGCCAAGGAGGTAGCCCTGTGAGCGAGTCGCGTGCTTTGACTGGCTTGTCGCTGTGGCGCACTGTCAAAGCCGTGGCCTGGTCTTTTGTTGGCTTGCGCGCAAGCGGTGACTTTGAGCAAGATGTCAAAAAACTCAACCCGCTGCACATCATTGCGGTGGCTTTGGTGGGTGTGTTTATTTTTGTCGGAGCGCTGGTGGCTTTGGTCAATTGGATCGTGCCGGGCTAGACATAGAGACGCTTCACCCGTTCAGATCCGGCGGGTTTTCAGTGCTTTACGAAATTTGTGGAATTTACAGAATTTAAAAAGAGAACAGAGGAACAGACATGTCTTCAGCATCACACGGGGCAACCCCTTATTACTTCGTGCCGGCGCCTTCGCGCCATCCCTTCATGGCCGCCGTGGGCCTGTTCTTCGTGATTCTGGGTGCGGGACAGTGGGTCAACGGCGTGGGTTGGGGTGCTTATTCCCTGGCTTTTGGACTGGTTTTCTGGCTGGTCGTGCTCTACCAGTGGTTCAGCCAGGCCGTCGGTGAAAGCGAAGGCGGCTTGTACGGACACAAGATTGACATGTCGTTTCGCTGGAGCATGAGCTGGTTCATCTTTTCAGAGGTGATGTTTTTCGGCGCTTTCTTTACGGCACTGTGGTGGGCGCGTTCGCACTCTGTGCCTGAACTGGGCAGTCTTGAAAACGCGCTCCTATGGCCTGACTTCAAAGCCGTCTGGCCCAGCATGGCCGTTGGTGTGACGGCGTCGCCGGCCGGCATCATTGAGCCCTTCAGCACGGTGGGCCCTTTCTGGCTGCCGACTATCAACACGGCCTTGCTGCTGACATCCGGCGTAACACTGACCATTGCCCACCATGCGCTGCGTGAAGGTCATCGCGCCCGCACTGTCAATTTCATGTGGGCCACCGTGCTTCTGGGTGTGATTTTCCTGGGTGTGCAGGGCTACGAATATGCCCACCTGTACAACGATCTCAACCTCAAGCTGAATTCTGGTGTTTACGGCTCAACTTTTTACATGTTGACTGGTTTTCACGGTTTTCACGTGTTTGTCGGCATGCTGATGTTGCTGTTTGTCACGCTGCGCTTGCGCAAGGGTCACTTCACGACGGAGCGTCACTTTGGATTTGAAGGTGCAGCCTGGTACTGGCACTTTGTTGACGTGGTGTGGCTCGGTCTGTACATCTTGGTCTACTGGCTTTGAGTGCAGGCCCTCGGGCTTTGCAGTAAACGCTACTTTTCAAAAAGGCCGCTGTTGCGGCCTTTTTGGTTTGTTTGGGCTCAATGCTTTAGGCCCCAGCTGTTCAACGAGTTTGTGGCAAGCCGGTGGGCTGTATGTAACCGAGTTTCCAGGCCAGCAAAATGCAGACAAAAAGAAGTACCGAAAAGCCGACCCTGAAAGCCAGCGCGCGCGCCATGTGACTGGTCTTGGCCTTGCCATTGCTGCCGTCTTTCATCATGAAGTAAAGCGCTGCAGCAAGACTGCCCAAAATGGCCAAGAAAGCAAATGTGATGAGGTATGACATGACCATGATTATCCGTCTATGAAAGCATTGACAGATCGCAGCCGTTTCTGGCTGGTGACGCTGGCGGCTGCATTGACCGCAGCGCTGACTTTTTCGCTGGGCCAGTGGCAACTCGGCCGGGCTTCTCAAAAGTTGGCGCTGCAGACTTCATTGGAGCAAAAAAACAGCTTGCCGGTGCTGGGCAATGCCGACCTGTCGGCATTGACAGAGCGCGATGCGGCCAGTACGGCAGCGCTGGCCGACCGGCGGGTCGACCTAGCGGGTCTATGGCTGCCAGCCCAAACGGTGTACCTGGACAACCGGCCCATGAATGGCCGGCCTGGTTTTTGGGTGGTGACGCCTTTGAAACTCAGTGGCACGGACAAGCTTGTGCTGGTTCAGCGCGGCTGGATGGCGCGTGACTTTGTGGACCGCGCGCGTCTGGCCCCGGTCGAGACCCTCGCCACCGAGGTGCGCATTCAGGGGCGAATGGCCCCCGGGCCTGCCAAGTTATATGCCTTCAAGGGCGCCGACACGGGGCTGATCCGGCAAAATCTCGACATCAAGGCGTATGCTGAGGAAATACGCCAGCCCTTGCTACCGGTGTTGGTGCTGCAAACAGGTGCCGCCAGCGAGGGCTTGCAGCGCGACTGGGCTGCGCCGAACAGAGGCGTTGACAAACACCACGGCTATGCAGCGCAGTGGTTTGGCTTGTGCGCTCTGGTGCTGGTTTTGTATGTGTGGTTTCAGGCCATAGTGCCCCTGCGCCGGCGCGCCAAGAGTCGTTGAGTTCCTCTTTTTAGATTTCACTTTGTCTGATGACCTGCCATGCCTGTTGACTCTGCCCGCCCATTGACCACGCCCGACACCTCCCGGCAGGACCAGCCATTGGGCTTGACCGTGCACGACATCCCGCCATTGAGCGCTGCTGCGCCCACGGCTGCTGGACGCTGGAAAATGCTGGGTATTTTGTTGGTTTGCGCCTCGCCGGTCATTGCCTCCTACCTGACGTACTACGTGGTGCGGCCCGAAGGCCGACGCAATTACGGTGAATTGATCACGCCGCAGCGCATGTTGCCGGCTGTCAGTGCGATCAGCAGCGATGGCAGCGCACTGCCCCTGACATCGCTGATAGACCAGTGGTTGCTGGTCAGCGTATCCGGCGGTGCTTGTGAAGCCGTGTGTCAGAAAAATCTGTATTTTCAACGTCAGTTGCGTGAGTCCCTGGGTCGGGAAAAAGACCGGCTGGACTGGCTCGTTTTATTCAATGACGACACCCCGGTTTCGCCCGCTTTGGCGCCGGCGCTCAAGGACGCGAATGTCTTGCGTGTCCCGGCCCGCGAACTGGCCCAGTGGCTGGAGGCCGAGCCCGGCCAGTCGCTGACGGCACATTTGTACCTGGTGGACCCCTTGGGTCACTGGATGATGCGCTTTCCTGCGAACATGGACGCGCCGGGAGCGGCCAAGGCCAAGCAGGACCTCGAGCGTTTGCTGCGCGCCTCCAGCAGCTGGGACAAGCCAGGACGCTTGTCCGCGAAGGCCCCATGAACGAGGTGCCTCTGTATGACCTCGACCCGGCGCTGTGGCTAATGCTCACAGGTTTGCTGGTGGCCATCGGGCCTCTGGCTTGGGTTTGGTGGCGCAGCCGTCATGCGCCGCTGCCGCAGCGCTTGCGCCTGCTCACACTGGTGACCTTGTTTTTAACCTTTGACCTGGTTTTATTCGGCGCCTTCACGCGCCTGAGTGATTCCGGCCTGGGTTGCCCGGACTGGCCGGGTTGCTACGGCAATGCCAGCCCCTTGGGTGCGCATGCCGAGATCACGCAAGCGCAAAGCGCCATGCCCAGTGGGCCGGTGACGCATCCCAAGGCCTGGATCGAAATGATTCACCGCTATCTGGCCACCGGCGTGGGCGTGCTGATACTCACCTTGTCAGCGATGACCTGGTGGGCCCACAAGCAGGCGCGCCAAACGCCGCCGGCAAACCTCCAACGGGCTGCATTGAACCCCTGGTGGCCGACCTTCACTTTGCTGTGGGTTTGTTTGCAAGGTGCTTTTGGCGCCTTGACGGTCACCATGAAACTGTTTCCCTTGATCGTCACCTTGCACTTGCTGGGCGGTCTTATGTTGCTGGCCTTGCTGCGCGCCCAGTCGCAGCGCTTTGCGCGTGCCGCCGGCGAGCTGACGGTGGTGGGCGTGCCGCCGCTCACCTGGCTGCTGCTGCTGGCCAGCTTCGGCTTGCTCTGGCTGCAACTGGCGCTGGGCGGTTGGGTCAGCACCAACTACGCGGTGCTGGCCTGTACGGAATTTCCGGGCTGCCAAGGCTCGCTGTGGCCGGCCATGGATTGGCAGCAGGGGTTCACGCTCTGGCGCGCTTTGGGCGCAGGCCGGGAAGGCAGTTACATCAGCTTTGAGGCCCTGACGGCTATTCATTACGCCCATCGTCTGGCCGCGTACCTGGTGTTGGCTGCACTGTTGCTGCTGGCGCGCCAGCTGTACAAAGTGCCTGCTCTGCGTTCACTGGCCTTGTGGGTGCTGGTGCTGGCGCTCTGGCAGCTCGCCACGGGCTTGAGTAATGTGCTGTTTGGCTGGCCGCTGCTGGCGGCTGTGTCGCACACCGGCGGCGCCGCCGGGTTGGTGGTGGTGCTGACAGGCGCTTTGTTTAAGTGCCGTCCGGCCACGGGGCTGCCGCATGGGTCAAAATCGAAGGCTTCCAGATTGTCCGCATGAATCCTTCTGACCCTTCCCCTGCACCTCCTTTGAGCCTGCCCTTTCTAGTGTCCCGCTGGGCGCAGTTCTATGCGCTCACCAAGCCACGGGTGATTCAGCTGATTGTGTTTTGTGCGCTCATCGGCATGGTGCTGGCCGTGCCCGGCGTGCCGGGTCTGGCCGATCTGCGTCTGGCCCTGATTGCCAGCGTGGGCATCTGGCTGGTCTCGGGTGCAGCTGCTGCCTTCAATTGCCTGGTCGAGCAGGGCATTGACGCCAAGATGCGCCGCACTTCCTGGCGACCGACGGCCCAAGGCCAACTCGATGACCGCTTGACCCTGGCCTTTTCATTGGCATTGTGCGGTCTGGGTTCCTGGATTTTGTACGTCTGGGTCAATCCGCTGACCATGTGGCTGACCTTTGCCACCTTTGTAGGCTACGCCGTCATCTACACCGTCATCCTCAAGCCGCGCACGCCGCAAAACATCGTCATCGGCGGCGCATCGGGCGCCATGCCTCCGGTGCTGGGTTGGGCTGCCATGACCGGCGAGGTCGGTCCCGAGGCCTTGATTTTGTTTCTCATCATTTTCTTGTGGACGCCGCCGCATTTCTGGGCGCTGGCGCTCTACCGGGTGGAGGACTACCGCAAGTCCGGCCTACCGATGCTGCCTGTCACGCATGGCAATGAATTCACGCGCTTGCAGATTTTTCTCTACACCCTGGTGCTGTTTGCCGCCTGCCTGCTGCCCTTTGTGTTTCAAATGAGCGGCAAGTTGTACCTGGTGGCGGCGGTGGTCTTGAGCCTTATTTTTTGCTGGTACGGCTGGAAGCTCTGGCGCACATACTCCGATGCGTTGGCGCGCAAGACTTTTCGCTTTTCGCTGATTCACCTGTCGCTGCTGTTCGCAGCCTTGCTGCTGGACCATTACCTCGTATGACACCCTCCAGGAACGCCATGAATCAGCCCTTGACTCTGCGCCGCCAAGCCTTGAGATTTTTGGCCGCAACCCTGGTCGCCGGTTTGCTGGCTGCGTGCAGCCCTGAGGCGCTGAAGTTCAAAAGCATAGACATCACAGGCGCTGACTACGTTAAAGGCTTTGCGCTGGCCGACCACAATGGTGTCCAGCGCAGCTTGGCCGACTTCAAGGGCAAAGCGGTGGTGGTGTTTTTTGGCTTCACGCAGTGCCCCGACGTCTGCCCCACCGCACTGGCCGATCTGGCCGAAGTCAAGCGCCTGCTGGGCCCTCAGGGGGACAAGCTGCAGGGCATTTTTGTGTCGGTGGACCCTGAGCGCGACACCCCCGAGGTGCTCAAGGCCTACATGGCCAATTTTGATCCCGGCTTTCTCGCGCTGAGGCCTAGCATGGACCAGTTGCCGGATGTGGCCAAGGGCTTCAAAGTCTTTTACAAAAAAGTCGAAGGCCCGACGCCCACGAGCTACACCATCGAGCACTCGGCCGGCAGTTATGTGTTTGATACGCAAGGCCGGGTGCGCTTGTACACCCGCCAGGCAGTCGGTGCTCAGGGGCTGGCTGAGGACATTGCCCTGCTGCTGAAGTAAGTCAGCTCAGGCGTAAACCGCCAGGACCTTTTTCATTTTCTTCATAGCCGCCACTTCGATCTGGCGAATCCGCTCGGCGCTCACAGCGTATTCGGCCGCCAGGTCGTGCAGCGTCATGCCGCCTGAACCGTCGTCATTCACCTTGAGCCAGCGTTCTTCAACAATGCGACGCGAGCGCGGATCGAGCTCCTGCAGTGCAGCAGAAATCCCGTCGGTCGCCATCGTGTCGCGCTGGTAAGACTCGATCAAGGCGGTGGGCTCGTGGCTGGCGTCTGACAAATAGGCGATCGGGCCGAAGGCGTCGTCGCCGTCATCGCCCGGGCTGGGGTCCAGCAGCACATCACCGCCCGACATACGCTGCTCCATCTCGATGACTTCCTCACGCTTGACGTTCAGCGTTTTGGCCATCGAATCTATCTGGTCGGCAGTCAAGGTGTCGCGGTGGGTCGCTACATCTGCGTCGTCTTTGAAGCCTTGCTTCATAGAGCGCAGATTGAAGAACAACTTGCGCTGCGCCTTGGTCGTGGCCATCTTGACCATGCGCCAGTTTTTCAGGATATATTCGTGAATCTCAGCCTTGATCCAGTGCAGCGCGTAACTCACCAGGCGCACGTTCTGGTCGGGGTCAAAGCGTTTGACGGCTTTCATCAGGCCGATGTTGCCTTCCTGAATCAGGTCGCCGTGGGGCAGGCCGTAACCGAGGTATTTGCGTGAAACCGACACCACCAGGCGCAAGTGAGATAGCACTAACTTACTGGCTGATTCAAGGTCATTCTCATCCCGCAGCTTGCGTGCGAACTCCTGCTCCTGGGCCAGGGTGAGCATGGGCAGGCGGTTGACCGCCGAAATATAAGCATCCAGATTGCCGAGCGGGGGCAGCAGTGTGGAGGCACTGGCCCAAGGCGTGGTCAGCGCTACGGCGCCCGCACTGATTTCAATTTGACCGTTGGTGAGTGTCATCAGAGACTCCTTTCGTCATCACCCCTAAATTTTAGCACTCCCCATCTGAGAGTGCCAAGTACTGGCCGTAATGGCCCGGTTTAGAACGAGGAATACCGTGTAAACCCTAGGTTTAAGTAATTTCCCGTGCGGGAAACTTAAAGTGACGCTTTGAATAGTGGACGACTGAGACTCAGGCCCGGGTGGTCGCCAGCGTAATCACGCTGGCCAGGCTCGCTGCCTGGCCGACAGACCAGCAGGCCTTGAGCAGCGCACTGGTTTTGTCAGCGCCCAGTACCGGGTCAGACAAGCCATGGAACTTGGCTTCCAGCAGCGCATCGGTCATGGGATTTTTCAGTGAACCGATGGCGTGTTCAACAAAAACATGCACGCGGCGGCCATCATTGAGCACAGCGGTCACATCAACGCTGGCCTCGTCAATGGAGTCATCGACCGTGGCAATGACTTTGCGGCGCAGCGCCACCATGTCGGCGCGGTTGACGATCTCGTCTGAGAACTCGTCCTCGGCCGCATAGCCAAAGGTCAGGCCGGCAGCGCAGCCGTGGTACACGCTGAACTTGGCCTGCAGGCCGTCGGCAGGCTCTTTTTTGCCGGTGAGTTCGAGCACCAGCGAATGCACTTTGAGCTCGATGCTTTGCACCTGCTCCGGCGTGACGCCCTGAGCGCGCAGCTGCGCGCAGGCATCGATGCTGGGGTGAATCACTATGCCGCAGGCAAAGGGCTTGAAGGTGTTGAAGGAAATCTCAAAACGCTGGCCCAGTTCGTCGGTGATCTCGTTCCAGTCGTTCTTGGTAGACACGGTTTGCATCATGCCGCGGGGTGCTTCGAGGGCTTTCGGGCTGGCAGTGAAGCCTTTGCTGGCCAGCAGCGCCGACATCATGCCGGCGCGGGCTGCACCACCCGGGTGAAAGGGTTTGGTCATGGTGCCGAACTGCTCGCGCATACCGACCGGCTGCGAGGCGGCGATGCCCAGCGCCATGGCGGTTTGCTGCGTGTCCAGCTTGAGCAGGCGGGCGCAGGCCGCGGCCGCGCCCAGCGTGCCCGTAGAGCCGGTGATGTGCCAGCCGCGGTCATAGTGCTCGGGGTACATGGCGTTGCCGACGCGGCAAGCCACGTCGATGCCCAGCACCAGCGCGTCGATGCACTCACGTCCGCTAGCGCCGGTGTGCTCAGCCAGCGCCACGATGGCCGAAGCCACCGGGCCGGCCGGATGGATGATGGTTTTGAGGTGGGTGTCGTCAAAGTCAAAGGTATGCGAGGTGATGCCGTTGATCAATGCAGCGCTGCCCATGTCCACTTTTTCACTGCGACCCAGCACGCTGGCTTGGGGCGCGGGCTGCAGCATTTGTGCGGCGGCCAAGGCTGCGTCAGCCGCTTCATGGTGGGCGGCGCCCACGGCACAACCAAGCCAGTTGGTGAAGGTGCGGTGCGCATCATGGTCCACCGCATCGCTCCAGCCTTTGGAGGGGTGCGTGGCAACGAATTTCGCCAGAATTTGTGTGACGGGCGGGGCGTTGTGGTCGGCTGTGACCTGGGTATTGCGGGCCATGAAAAATGTCTTTCGGCAGGTGATGCCAGAGTTATAAAAAATTGAATCAAGAGCGGGTTGAGCACAGCGCGATTAATGCTGCAACTAGCACCCCGGCGGATGCTCAGGCGCGAGCTTGACGCGCGAATCAGCTGTCGAGTTGAATACCGCGGTCCTGGGCCAGCTTGGTCCAGCGGGCGATGTCGGCGCGGATGAAATCGCCGAATTTTTCGGGTGTCATGACAGTGGGCTCGATGGCTTCGACCGACAGCTTGTCGCGCATGTCCGGCGCGCGCAGCACCGTTGCCAGTGACTCGTTAAGGGTCTTGACAACGGCGGCCGGCATGCCAGCCGGGCCAACCACCCCGTACCACTGCTGTGCGTCAAAGCCCTTGAAGCCGGATTCGTCAAGCGTAGGCAAGTCTTTGAACAGCGGGTGACGCTGCATGCCGGTGACGGCCAGCGGGCGCACGCGGCCCGAGCGGATGTGCGGCACAGCAGCGGCCAGGCCGGGAAACATGGCCTGGGTTTGTCCGCCGATCAGGTCGGTGAAGGCCGGGGCAATGCCGCGGTAAGGAATGTGCACCATGAAGGAGTTGACTTGTTGCTTGAACAATTCCATCGTCAGGTGCGTCAGCGAGCCGGCACCGGCCGAGCCGTAACTGAGCTTGCCCGGGTTCTTCTTGATGTAATCAATGAACTCCTTGATGTTTTTGACTGGCAGTGCGGCGTTGACCACCAACACATTGGGCGTGCCGCCAATCATGCCGATGGGCGTGAAGTCCTTGATGGCGTCATACGGCACTTTGCGGGTGGCCGGGCTGGTGCCGTGCGTGGCCACATAGCCTTGCAGCAAGGTGTAGCCGTCAGGCGCAGCGCGGGCCGTGGCCTGGCAGGCGATCACGCCGCCGCCGCCGGCCTGGTTGTCCACCAGAAAGCTCTGCTTGAGCAAGGCGCCCCAGCGCTCGGTCACTGTGCGCCCGACCATGTCGCTGCCGCCACCGGCTGACACCGGCACGATGTAGCGGATCGGCTTGGTCGGGTAAGCGGCTTGCGCCCAGCTCAAGGCGGGTGCTGCCAGCAGGGCGGGGCTTGCGAGTACGAGTGAGCGGCGTTTCATGGGTGTCTCCATTTAAAAAATGAGGGTTCTGCGCGAGCGGTGATTGAGCTTGAGACTTCGGGCATCTGCGCATCGGATATCAGCACCCCCGCAATTACCAGCCCAGAACATCGTCACCCGCTAGTTTGACCAGGGAACTGGCGCGTACACCGTTGGATCGGTTAACAGGTGTGGCGGTCAGCCAGGGGCGCATCGCCTTTTGACTCAAAGATATATCGTAAACGAAATGCCTTGGCGTACTTTTGCACCTAGGGCGCCCCTGCCCGGCGCTTTCGCGTGCGCCCGCTCAGGCCAAGCCGGCTCTCAAGCCGATTTAGTGAAGTTGATATCGATGCGCTCCGGCATGGTCAAAAATGAATGCACGGCGTGGTACAGCCGGTAGCGATTCACCCCCAACAAGGCAGCGTGCGCCAGACCTGCGATCTTGAGAATAGATTTGTCTGGGTGTGGCAGCCTGGCGTAAAAGGCCAGTAAATCTTCTTCGCTGGCAATGCCGTCGTGTTCGGCTCGCACCATCAAAACCGGGCAGATGACTTTGTCCGGGTCGACCACCGGCAACTTGCTGACCATGTCCAGGTAGGTCCCGTTAGGCACGGTGTCGCCGTATTCAAGCTCAGCACGGGTGACGATGTCTGAGATGCCCGGCTCAGACGCCCCGGCGTGGTCTCGTGTGAAAACGGACTGGTAAAAAGCCGCGTCCACCTTGCGGACATTGCTGGCCAGCAGCTGCGGCAAGAGCTTGGCGCGTTTGATCAATGTGGGTGCATCCTTGCCGGTCCAGACGAAGGCGTCAACGATCAAGCGACTGACATGCTCTGGATAAAAATTGGCAAAGCGCGCCGCCCTGAGAGCGCCAGAGGACTGGCCGAAAAAACTCGCCTGCTGCTGGCCGGTTTCTCGAATCACCAGGTCCATGGCCAATTTCAGGTCTACGACGCCACTTGCGATGTCGGAATAGCCGGCCGTGCGGTCAGAGTGGCCGTAGCCTTCGTGGTCCATGGTCCAGACTTCGTAGCCCAGGCGAACGAAGTGGTCCATCATGGAGTAGTCGTTTCGACCTTCGATCTGCAGGTCAAACATGGTTTTGGCGGAATAAGACGAGCCGTGAACCAGAAATAAAACCGGCCGCTGTCCGGAAGTGCCTGCCATGTATTTCCGGTTGACCCACAGGCGGATGCCGTCTTTGTCGGCCCAGAAGTCTTGCGCCAAAATTTGAAGTTCAGAACCGTTCATTGCTTTTCCAACTCAATCGATAAAAATAAGGGAGGGACAGCCACACCGCCACGTGCTTCAGTCCTGCTCGGGTTTGACTTGTTTGAGCCTTGGAATCAAAAAAGGCAGCGCCAGGGAGACGGCCGACAGGAAGACCAAGGTGGCAGAAATGCCGCTGCTGACAAACACCACAGGATTGCCGTCTGACAGTGTCAAAGCCTGGCGAAACGACTGCTCCATGATGCCGGCCAGCACCAAAGACAACACCAGAGGCGGAATCGGGATCTCGACCTTG
>JBIKHX010000297.1:0-3487 GCA_044361945.1 Polaromonas sp.
CTCGAGCCACTCGAGGTGGCCGTGCGCGTGACCGGTTTCGCCTTCAGCGGTAGAGCGGAACAGCGCTGCCACGTCTGGTTGACCTTCGACGTCAGCTTTGTTTGCGAAATACAAATAACGGCGGTTGGCCTGAGATTCGCCGGCAAATGCGGCTTTCAGGTTTTCTTCCGTTTTGGAGCCTTTGAGAGCAGCCATGGAAATCTCCTTGGGGTTGATGAAAAGTCGTTTGTTGGCCTTGGAATAACTCCAAAGACACCTCAACGATACCCTCGGGCAGACCCGCCGTCTAATTGGACGATTCAATACACCTCTTCGTGAAAAACTATTACCCTGCAGCCATTGATAACGATTCCCAATTGGCCGGCTGTGCGCTCACTGCGGCTGAAAGCCGCTGTCTTTGATGATGCGCGTCCAGGTCTGGGCATAGGCTTTTTCGCGCTGCCCCAATTGGGCGGGCGTCATGTGGCCGACCGTCAAGCCCATCTGGCTGAGCTGGTTGCGCACATCGGGCATGGCCAGCACTTTGGCCATGGCTGCAGAAAACCCGTCTATGAAAGGCTTGGGCGTGCCGGCCGGCGCAAAGATGCCGTAGTAAGGCATGTCTTCCAGGCCGGGCACGCCCAGCTCTGTCATGGTGGGCACGTCGGGCAAGGCGGCCTGCCGGCTGGCGCCCAGCACCGCCACCACGCGCACCTTACCGGCTTTGTGGTTTTCAATGAAGTCAGGTACCGAAGCCACACCGGCGGCGATCTGGTTGCCCAGCATGTCGGCCATCATGGGTGCGCTGCCGCGGTAGGGCGCGGCCAGCAGGTCGAGCTTGAATTTTTCACCGATCACCTTGACCAGAAACTCCGGTGTGGAAGCGGGGGCCGGAATGCCGACCGCGCCCTTGCTGCCCGTGGACTTGACCCAGTTGACGTACTCGGCCACGCTCTTGGCCGGCGTGCCGCCTGAGACGGCAAAAGCGTTGACGAAAGTGGCAAAGCCGGCCACGGGCACAAAATCCTGCGCCGGGGCATAGCCCGGGTTCTTCACCACCATGGGCAAGATGGTGATGGTGTGGTCATGCGACAAAAACAGCGTGCTGCCGTCCGCAGCGGCCGCCTTGAGCGCCTGCGCGGCAATCTGGCCGCCGGCGCCGGGCTTATTCTCGACCACCACGGGCACGCCCAGCTCGTCTTTGAGTTTGTCGGCCAAAATGCGGGCCGCCGCATCGGTGCCGCCGCCGGGCGGAAAACCCACCAGAATTTTGATCGGCTTGGCGCTTTGCGCCATGGCCAGCCCCAGGCTGCAAGAAACGGCGAGCGCCAGACTCAGGCGAATGGCTTTGGACAAGGTGTTGCGTTTAGAAGTCATCATGCGAAAAGCTCCTGAAGTGAGTTCATGGTTGCGGGCTTCAGCACTGAAAACCGCTTTAGGCAGATTCTGCGCCCATTCCTGCCGGTGCCGGCACAGGCCTGTGGACTGGCGCTTAGTTAAAATCAGGCTTTTACGACCTTCCATCGAAACGGCCTGCCTGCCAGCGCCGTTTTTCATTTCAAAGTCCCCATGAGCCAAGCCCCCGTCCAGCCCCTTGCCGAGAACGCCCCCACGCCCGTCGAGCAACCCGGCCTGCAATCCCTGTCCAAATCGTTCGAGCCCGCTGCGCTGGAAGCGCACTGGGGCCCGGCCTGGGAGCAAAGCGGCATGTACGAGCCGACGCTGGACGCCAGCAAAGCCTCATTCGCCATTCAGCTGCCGCCGCCCAACGTGACGGGCACGCTGCACATGGGCCACGCGTTCAACCAGACCATCATGGACTCGCTCACGCGCTACCACCGCATGCTGGGCGAGAACACACTGTGGGTGCCCGGCACCGACCACGCCGGCATTGCCACGCAAATCGTGGTCGAGCGCAAGCTCGCCGGTGAAGGCAAAACCCGCCACGACCTGGGCCGTGCCGCTTTTATCGACAAAGTCTGGGAATGGAAAGAAGAGTCCGGCACCACCATCACGCAGCAGATGCGGCGCATGGGCGACTCGGTGTCGTGGAAGCACGAGTACTTCACCATGGACCCGAAAATGTCCAAGGTGGTCACCGCCACCTTTGTGCAGCTGTACGAGCAAGGCCTTATTTACCGCGGCAAGCGCCTGGTCAACTGGGACCCGGTCTTGCAAAGCGCGGTGAGCGACCTGGAAGTTGAGAGCACCGAGTCTGAAGGCAAGATGCATTACATCTTGTACCCCTTTTCCGACGGGCCGCAGCTGATCGACGGCGTATTCAGCAAGGGCATGACCATTGCCACCACCCGCCCTGAGACCATGATGGCCGACGGCGCGCTCGCCATCCACCCCGAGGACGAGCGCTACACGCACCTGCTCGGAAAAATGGTGGACCTGCCCTTGTGCAACCGCAAAATCCCCATCATCGCGGACGACTTTGTGGACCGCGCTTTTGGCTCGGGCTGCGTCAAGATCACCGGTGCGCACGACTTCAACGACTACGCCTGCGCCCAGCGACACGGCCTGCCGCTGATCACCATCTTTACTCTGGACGCCAAGGTCAACAACAACGGCCCGGTGCAATACCAGGGCATGGACCGTTTCGAGGCGCGTAAAGCCTTGCTGGCCGACTTAGAAAAAGACGGCCTACTGCTCGAAGTCAAGCCCCACAAACTCATGCTGCCCATCTGCGCCCGCACCGGGCAGGTGATAGAGCCCATGCTCACCGACCAGTGGTTTGTCGCCATGAGCAAGGTCAGCGACAAAGACCCGACCGGCAAATCCATCGCACAAAAAGCCATCGACGCGGTAGACAGCGGTGCCGTGAAGTTTGTGCCCGAGCAATGGGTCAACACTTACAACCAGTGGATGGGCAACATCCAGGACTGGTGCATCTCTCGCCAGCTCTGGTGGGGCCATCAGATTCCGGCCTGGTACGACGAAGACGGCAAGGTCTATGTGGCGGCCGACGAGGCTGCAGCACAAGCGCAAGCCCCGGGCAAAACACTGCGGCGCGACGCCGACGTGCTGGACACCTGGTATTCGTCGGCGCTGGTGCCTTTCTCTTCTCTCGGCTGGCCTGAGAAAACTAAAGAGTTGGATCTTTTCCTGCCTTCCAGCGTGCTGGTCACAGGCTACGACATCATCTTTTTCTGGGTCGCCCGGATGATCATGATGACCACGCACTTCACCGGTCAGGTGCCTTTCAAGCATGTCTACATTCACGGCTTGGTGAAGGATGCGCAGGGCAAAAAAATGAGCAAGTCCGAGGGCAATGTGCTGGACCCGGTGGACCTGATCGACGGCATCGAGCTGGCCCCGCTGCTGGACAAGCGCTCGCAAGGCTTGCGCAAGCCCGAGACCGCGCCGCAGGTGCGCAAGAACACCGAAAAAGAATTCCCCGCCGGCATTCCCGCCTACGGCGCCGACGCGCTGCGCTTCACCTTTGCGTCACTGGCCAGCCTGGGCCGCAGCATCAACTTTGACGCCAAGCGCTGCGAGGGTT
>JBIKHX010000030.1:0-11589 GCA_044361945.1 Polaromonas sp.
GTCGGCGTGTACGACGAGCTCGAGCCGGTGCTGCGCGAGCGGGTGGAAGACGTGGTTCTGAATCGGACGCCCGTCTATGAGCCGGGCGAGCCGCCGTTGTCCGCCGGCGAGCGCCTCGTCGAAGTGGCCGAAACCGCCAAGAGCGGCGCGCGCGACGACAGCCTGAAAAACGAATGGCGTGCGCTGCCTGTGCGCGAGCGCCTGTCCCACGCGCTGGTGCGCGGCATGAACGAGTTCATCACCGAAGACACCGAAGAAATGTGGCGCGCCATTGAGGCCGACGGCGGGCGCCCGCTGCACGTGATCGAAGGCCCGCTGATGGACGGCATGAACGTGGTGGGTGACCTGTTCGGCCAGGGCAAGATGTTCTTGCCGCAGGTGGTTAAAAGCGCGCGCGTCATGAAGCAGGCGGTGGCGCATTTGCTGCCCTACATCGAGGCTGAGAAGCTGCTGCTGGAAGCCGCCGGCGGCGACGTCAAGACCAAGGGCAAGATCATCATCGCCACGGTCAAGGGCGACGTGCATGACATCGGCAAAAACATCGTCACCGTGGTTTTGCAGTGCAACAACTTTGAAGTCGTCAACATGGGCGTGATGGTGCCCTGCCATGAGATTCTGGCCCGCGCCAAGGTTGAGGGTGCGGACATCGTCGGCCTGTCCGGGCTGATCACGCCCAGTCTGGAAGAGATGCAGTACGTGGCCGCTGAGATGCAAAAGGACGACCATTTCCGCATCAAGAAAATCCCTTTGATGATTGGCGGCGCCACCACCAGCCGCGTGCACACGGCGGTCAAAATTTCGCCGCACTACGAAGGCCCGGTGGTCTATGTGCCCGACGCCTCGCGCAGCGTCAGCGTGGCGCAAAGTCTGCTGTCAGACCATGCGGCCAAATACATTGACGAGCTCAACGCCGATTACGTGAAAGTGCGCGAGCAGCACGCCAACAAAAAGCAAACGCCCATGTGGCCGATTGCCAAGGCCCGCGCCAACGCCACGCCGCTCGACTGGACGCATTACACGCCGCCGGTGCCCAAGTTCATTGGCCGGCGCGTGTTTAAAAACTTTGACCTGGCCGAGCTGGCGCAGCACATTGACTGGGCGCCCTTCTTCCAGACTTGGGACCTGGCCGGGCCTTTCCCGGCGATTTTGAAAGACGAGGTGGTGGGCACCGAGGCCGTGCGCGTTTATGCCGACGCGCAGCGCATGCTCAAGCGCCTGATCGAAGGGCGCTGGCTGACGGCCAACGGTGTGATGGCCCTGTACCCGGCCAACAGCGTGGGCGACGACATTGAAATCTACACTGACGAAAGCCGCCGCGAGGTGGCCATGGTCTGGCACGGCTTGCGCCAGCAGACCGAAAAAACCGCTGTGGCCGGCGCAGACGGCAAGTTGCACATGCGGCCTAACCGCTGCCTGGCTGACTTCATCGCGCCCAAGACCTTGAACGCTGAAACCAAGGCCGTGCGCGGGGGCCATGCCGGTGCCGAAGGCCACAACAGTTTCATGCTGCCTGACTACATTGGCCTGTTTGCGGTGACAGCAGGCATTGGCGCCGAGAAAAAAGAAAAGTACTTTCAGGACGACCACGACGACTACTCGTCCATCATGCTCAAGGCCCTGGCCGACCGCTTAGCCGAAGCCTTTGCCGAGAGCCTGCACCAGCGCGTGCGGCAAGACCTGTGGGGTTACGCCGCTGATGAATCGCTCACGCCTGAAGAACTCATCGCCGAAAAATACCGCGGCATCCGCCCGGCCCCCGGCTACCCGGCCTGCCCGGACCACAGCGTCAAGCAAGCCATGTTCGATTTGCTCCGGGCCGACGAGATCGGCATGGCGCTGACCGAGAGCCTGGCCATGACACCGGCGGCCAGCGTCAGCGGCTTTTATTTGAGCCACCCCGACAGCGCGTACTTCAACGTTGGCAAGATCGGCGACGACCAGGTGCACGACCTGGCCAAACGGCGCGGCGTCAAGGTGCAAGAACTTGAGCGCTTGCTTGCGCCGAATCTTTAAGACGCGAGCGCATGAGCCGCCTGGGTCTGACCCGCGACAAGATTTACAAAACCGTCGCCCGCCAACTCCACGGCGTGGTGCCGTGCTGGGTCTGCGGCCAGCACGTGCTGCCGGCTGCCGCCACGCTGGAGCACATCGTGCCCTTGAGCGAAGGCGGCAACTCGCACCAGGCCAACCTGGCCATCAGCCACGAAGTCTGCAACGGCCAGCGCCACGCCAAGGGGCGGGTGCCGGTGGCGGGCGATGCGCCTGGGCAGGTGGCGCGCAGTTCTTAATGCAAGCCGAGGTCAGTCGGCCGTGATGTTGTTGTCCCGGATGGCCTTGCCATAACGCGCCAGCTGGTCACGCACCAGGCTTGTCAGCTCGGCGGGCGTGGTGCCGTCACGCTTGAGACCCAGACCGGCAAAGCGCTCTTTGATTGACGGGTCCGCCAGTGCCTTGACGACTTCGCGATGCAAGCGGTCCTGAATTTCTTTGGGCGTGCCTTTGGGTGCTGTCAGCGCAAACCAGGTGCTGAAATCAAAGCCCTGAATGCCCTGCTCCTTGAGTGTGGGCGAATCGGGGTATTCAGGCTGCCGGGTGTCGGTCATCACACCGATCAGGCGCATCTTTCCACCCTTGGCCAGCGCGGCCACCGTGGCGATGCCCTGGAAAGTCACGTCAACCTGGCCGCCCGCCACGTCGAGCGCGGCTTGGCTGGCACCCTTGTAAGGCACATGCTTCATGTCGATGCCGGTATGGGCGGCGAACAGGGCAGCACCCAGGTGTTGCGGGCTGCCGCTGCCACCCGATGCATACGTGATGCGGTTTGGCGCGGCTTTGGCGGCAGCCACCAGCTCGGCGACGGTCTTGTAGGGCGAATTGGTACCCACCGCGATGCTGAACTCAATGGTTGCCACCTTGGAGATGTGAGCGAAATCTGTGACGGGGTTGAACGGTGTGTTCTTGTTCAGGTTGGGCACCATGGTCAGAACACTGTCGTTAAAGCCGCCGATGGTGTAGCCGTCGGGGGCTGCCTTGGCCAGCCTGTCGGCACCGATGAGGCCGGAGGCGCCCAGGATGTTCTCGACCACGATGGACTGGCCCATGCTTTCTGCCATCTTTTGGGCCAGCAGCCGGGCTGCCACGTCGACCGCGCTACCGGCTGCCAGCGGGACAATCATGCGGATCGGCTTGTTGGGGTAGCTGCCTTGGGCCTGGGCCGGGGCGGTCAAAGCCAAGCCGGCCATGGCGGCCAGCGTGATCACAAGGCGTCGTTTGCTAAAGGTGGGGGCGTTAAGTTTCATGAAGTCTCCTTTGGTTTTAAAAGGGTTTGGCTTTCGCCGTTAAAGCGTGAGGCCCAAGACGCGAATGGCGTTCTCACCCAGTATGGCGAGCCGGTCATCGTCATTGAGTTCGGGAGTGGCCATCACATGGCCTACTGGGTCTTCTTCCCAGGGGATGGGATGGTCGGTTCCAATCATGATCTGGGCGGTGCCCACTTCGGCCGCCAGGTGGCGCAGCGCTTCACCGGTGAACACCAGCGAGTCAAAGTAGATCTGGCGCAGGTATTCGGTGGGCTTTTTCTTGAGCACGATGTCCGGGTTGCAGTTCTGGGGCGAGACAAAGCAGCTGCGGTCCATGCGCGGCGCATACGAGCCTAGAAAGCCGCCACCGTGCGCACCCAGCACTTTGAGCTCGGGAAACTTGTCGAACACACCTTCAAAAATCAATTTTTGAAGCGCAATCGTCGTGTCCAGCGGATTACCGATCACATTCGACAGCCAGCCATTGCCCTTGAGTCGGGCTGCCAGCTCGGGCGTGCTCTGCGGATGAATGAACAGCATCGCGCCCAGCTCTTGCGCCTTGGCCAGCACGGGGTGGTAGATCGTGTTGCTGAAGTCATCGCCGGCCACGCTGCCGCCTATGGCCGCGCCCTTCAGGCCATGTTTGCGGACGGCCTCATCGAGCATCTGCACGGCCAGGTCGGGATACTGCATGGGCAGCGACGCAAAGGCCGACAGACGTTTTGGATGATTGGCGCACAGCTCGGCAAAGCTTTCGTTGTGAATGCGACAAATAGCTTCGGCGGTCTCGCGGTCCTTCTTGTACCAAAAGGGATTGATGCTGAGCACCTGCAAGTCGATGCCCATGCGGTCCATGGCTTCGAAGCGGGCGTCGAGCTGCTGCGCCATTTGCAGGAAATGCTCAGGCACCCCTTTGACCGGCGGCAAAATTCCCTTGGCGTCGGCGCCCATCAGGTCCAGGCCGGCCTGGAAATAGCAGTGCGCGTGCGCGTCTACTGTGCGTGCGCGCTTGCCGCGGATGATCACCGGCGCACGGCCTGTGGCGGTGCTGCCGCCGCCCCCGCCCGGCACGATCGGCAGGCCCGCGCAGCTGCAAAACCAAAAGCCATTGCAGCCTTGCGCGTGTGTGTTGGATGAAAGCCAGTTCTTGATCATGGGTCGGGTTCAGGGGTTTGAATTTGTTTTGGCGGCTGCCAGCTCAATGGCCCGCACCATGCGTTTGTGGGCGCCGCAGCGGCACAGGTGTTTTTCCAGGCTTTGCACGATCTCGCCGCGACTGGGCCGGGGATTGCGATCTAGCAGGGCGCAGGCCGAGGTGATGATGCCGGCCACACAAAAGCCGCACTGGGCGGCGCGCTCTTCGATAAAAGCCTGCTGCACGGGATGCGGTTTCGCTGGTGTTCCCAGGCCCTCGAGCGTGGTGACCTGCCGCCCCTGCACGGACCAGACCGGCAGATTGCAAGCGGTCTGGGGTTGGCCGTCCACCAGCACCATACAGGCGCCACACTCGCCCTGGCCGCAGCCGAACTTGGGGCCGCTCAGGTTCAATTCGTCGCGCAACACGGACAGCAAGTTGGTCTTGTCATCGCCGTCAAATTGCACGGGCTGTTGATTGACATGGAAAATGTTTTTTGGTGAATTGCTCATACGGACTCCGCAGCATGGACGGCGCGCAACAAGGTGTCGGCGCTCAGCGGCAGCTCCCGCACACGAACACCTAGGGCGTCGTGCACGGCATTGGCCAGAGCGGCCGCCACCGGCCCCTGTGCAGCTTCGCCAGCACCCACCGACGGCTCATCGGGGCGGTCGATCACATGCACAGTGAGCTCGGGCACTTCACTGAAACGCATCACCGGGTAGCTGAGCCATTCATCGCTGGTGATGGCTTCGCGGTTGAAGCTGACGCGCTCCTTGAGGGTCCAACTGGCGCTCTGGATGGCGCCGCCTTCAATCTGGTTGATCACGCCATCCAGGTCCACCACCATGCCGACATCGACCGCCAGATCCAGGTTGAGCACACGCACCTCTTCATCCACCCGCACGCGCGCGATCACCGCGCACCAGGCACCGGTATTTTTATAGCGTGCCCACGCCAGCCCGTGGCCAATCCCCTCGGGCTCTTCGGCGCGGCGGCGCCACCAGTTGGAGCGCTTGACCACGGTGTCCAGCAGGGCCAGTGCACGCGAGTCGTCCAGATGACGCTTTCGAAAAGCCAGCGCATCTTGACCAGATTGATGGGCCAGCTCGTCCATGAAAGACTCGATAGCAAACACATTGGCAAACGCACCCAGTGCGCGCATGGCCGAGGTCCGCAGCGGCGCTACCGTCAAACGGTGGTTGATCACCTTCAAGTGAGGCAATGTGTAGGCCGGCACGGCATTGCGCTCAGCCCCGCCGCCCGCCGCCAGCGGTGGGTTGATGGGCAGCGGCAGCGGCGTTGCGTCGGCGCGTTCACTGGCGGCTAACAAAGCTGGCGTGAGGGCGCGGCCGGGGCGCGAGCTGTAGCCATTGGCCCATAACTCGTGATGCCAGTGGGTGATCTGGCCCGTCGCATCGCACCTAGCCTTGAGCATCACACGTTGTGCCGCACCCAAAGGGCTGTGCGTCAACTCGTCGGCGCGCGACCACAGCACGCGCACCGGCTTGCCGGGGCAATGCAAGGCCATCAGCACGGCATCAAAAGCGACATCGTCAGCGCCGTTGTGGCCATAGCAGCCGGAGCCCTCGACGTGGTGAATCAGGATGTCGGCTTTGGCCACCGGCACGGCCTCTTTGACTAGGGCTTTGACAATATCGTCGCGCAGATTGTGAATGCCCTGGCTGTGCGTCCACACCTGCAACTGGCGGCCGTCCCACTGCGCCAGTGCGCACGAAGGGCCGATGGACGCATGCGCGAGATAAGGCTTGAGATAAACCGCCTGATGATGCAGGCCGTCAGTGGGCCATTCGGCATCACTCCGCTCAGCTGTGACCGTGGTCTGGTGCGGGGCGGAGGTCAGGAAACTGCCCAAATCGTGCATGTCGGGCAAGGGCGCGCCGGCGCGCCATTCGACCAGGCCAGCCAGGCGGGTAGCCGCCGCATCAGCATCGCGCTCCGAGCCCGCCACCACGGCAATAAAACGTCCGTCGGCCCACCAGCGCACACCCTCGGCCAGCGTGGTCACCGCCGCATCGGGCAGGCTGACTAGCGTGGCCTCTAGCGTCCCGGGTCGCAGCACGCGGCCATGCAGCATGCCGGGCAGCCGCAGATCATGAATAAAGCGGGCCTGGCCAAACACTTTGTCAGCCAGGTCCAGCCGCGGTGTGCTTGCCTGTCCCAGCAGGCGCCGCTCAGCCGCCGCCTTGGGGCGCGCTGTGCCCGCACATTCGATGTCCAGGTTGATACCCCGCAACAAGGTCGCGTAGTCACCAAGGTCCTGCCCCTGCGCCGAGCGAAAGCGCCCATCGCTCACAGTGATCGTGTGGGTAGGTTGGCCCGCCAGGGCTGCTGCGCGCAGCAAGGCCATCGCCCGTACCTCGGCGCAGACCTGGCGCAATGCGCTGCCGCTGTCTTGAATCGACAGGCTGCCCGATGTCATGCCTTCATCGGGGCCGTGTCCGGTGCTGGCGCTGAAGACATGCACAGCCGACAGCGGCATGTCCAGCTCTTCGGCGGCCAGCAGTTGCAAAGCGGTCAGGATGCCCTGACCGAGTTCGACTTTGCCGGTGAACACCTGCACCAGGCCGGGCTCGCCAAAGGCCAGCCACTGCGAAAGACGGCGGTTGGTATGCAGACTGCCCGGCAAGGGGGCTTGGCCGTCCTGACGGTCGACGATGAAGCCGCGGGGCTGGGGTGTTGAATCGTGGGTCATAGATGGCGGCCAAGAACATAAGATTCTAAGAATCAAGTTGCGTGACGTCCAATACTGAATACTGCCTCTGCCATATCAAGATGAAATAGTCATGGCTCGGGTAAACCCGCGCCGCGGGCTTGGCCCTCAAGCCCCCAGCAGCGACAACTCCACCTGCGGCGCGTCAAAGATCTGCTGGATCATGGCCAGCATGGCTTCGGCGCGGGGCTTGGCCAGGCCGCCGTGCAGGCAGTTGGCAAAGAACTTGGTTTGCAGATCGGCGTCGCTCAGCGGGTGGTCGGCGCCGCCCTTGAAGTAGCCCTGCCGCGCTTCCATCACGCGGCCGTCCTTGAGCGTGACGCGCAGGTGGCCGGTGAATTGTTTCGGGTAGGGGTTGGCCGGGTCGACCACGTAGCGCACCTTGGCGGCCAGTGCGCGCAAGTCGGCGCGTTGCACCATGGCTTCGGTGTATTCGCCCAGGCCGGCGTTGTTTTGCAACAGGCCGGCGGCAATGGCGTAAGGAATGCTGAACTTCGCGGAATAAGCATTGGGCGGCGACTGCTTGAGTGCCAGCGGCTCCCACAGGCGGTGAACAATGCCTTCGGCGGTTTCGCACTCGATCTGCGCGATGTCAGCCGGCACCAGCCCCTGGCGCAGCAAATCGCGAGCGCAGTCAATGTAAGGGTGGGCCATGGTGCCGCAGGCGTAGGGCTTGAAAGCAATCGTGGTCCAGATCCACTGCTTGCCCACGCCCTTGAGCATGGCTTCAAAGTCGCCACTCTGGGTGTTGGCAAAGCCATGAAACAGGCCGTGCTCGCCTTCAAACACCGTAGCCGGGCCCTTGAAGCCGGCTTGCGCCAGGCGTACCGCGCGGTAGCCCGATTGCGCAGCCCAGCCGGGGTGCATGCGTTTGGTCCAGGCGCCGTCGGCCAGGTATTCAATGATGCCCGAGGCCATGCTGCCGGCGATGCCGAAGGCGTTCACCAGCTCGTCTTCGCTCAGGCGCAAGGCTGCGCCCAGGCCGGCCACCGCGCCCATCACACCAAAGATGGCAGTCGGGTGGAAGCCGGCTTTGTGCACTTTGGTGGGCGCCACGGCGCACAGGCGGCACATGACTTCAGAGCCTACTGCGATGCCGCGCAGCAAGTCGGTGCCCGAGAGCTTATGGCGCTGGGCGGCTGCCAGCAAAGCCGGCACGATGACCACGCCGGCATGCACCGGCCCGCCTTCGTAGGTGTCGTCAAAGTCTTCGCCGTGCGCGGCAATGCCGTTGACAAAAGCAGCGGCTTCCACGCCGCAGGTCTGGGCAAATCCGATCACGTTGCAAGGTCCGTCTTGCTCTACCGAGGCCAGCGCGGCCAGCACATAGTTTTCGTGGCGGGCGGCGATGCAAATGCCGGCCACGTCCATCAGCAAGCGTTGGCCGATGGCTCGCGCGGCCGGCCAGCTTTCGGGGCGGGCGGTCAGAATAGCTTGCGCCAGGCGGCGCGAGACGGTTGGGCCTGGGGCGGTGGCGTTGCTCATTGGGCTGCCTTGAGGCCGTTGAATGGTGTGCGGCTACTTTTCAGGTTACTGGCAGCGGCAGGGGGTTGCCCGATTTTAAAAACGCTTTGTGGCATGGTGTGTGGGGGGTGTTCAGGTGGATAGTGCGGCGTTGTGTTGGCACGCAGCAAGGCGCGCCGCTGCACTTTACTTGATTTACGCCGCGCGCTGCGCTCAAACGCCCTTCAAGCCCCGCCGGTACTGCACGGCCTCACCCACATGCCCGGTTTGCACCTGCGTTGCGCCGGCCAGGTCGGCCACGGTGCGGGCGACTTTGAGGCAGCGGTGAATGCTGCGGCCCGACCAGCCCAGTTTGCCAGCGGCCAGGTTCAAAAACTTGGCGGCTTCGGGCGCCAGCGCGCATTGAGCGTCAATGGCCTGGCCTTGCAGTGCCTGGTTGGCGCTGCCCTGGCGGCTGAAAGCACGTTCGCGGGCGGCGACAACGCGGGCGCGGATGCTGGCGCTGCTTTCGCCGGGCGGCGCGTTGACCAGTTCATGTGCGGCCAGCGCGCCCACTTCCACGTGCAGGTCGATGCGGTCCAGCAGCGGGCCGCTGAGCCGGCCCTGGTAGCGCGACACCTGCTCGGGCGAGCAGCGGCAGGCCCGCAGGCTCGAGCCCAGGTAGCCGCAGGGGCAGGGGTTCATGGCGGCAATCAGTTGAAAGCGCGCAGGAAACTCGGCCCGCTGCGCCGCCCGCGAGATGGTGATGCTGCCGGACTCCAGCGGCTCGCGCAGGGCCTCTAGGGCGCCGCGTGGAAACTCGGGCAGCTCGTCTAAAAACAGCACGCCGCCGTGCGCTAGCGAGATTTCACCGGGCCGTGGTGGCGAGCCGCCGCCCACCAGCGCTACGGCACTGGCCGTGTGGTGCGGTGCGCAGGTCGGGCGCACAGCCCACCGGTCGATTGAAAATCGCCCGCCCAATGAGGCGATGGCGGCGCTTTCCAGTGCTTCTTGCGTGCTCATGGCGGGCAACAGGCCGGCAAAGCGCTGCGCCAGCATGGACTTGCCCGAGCCCGGCGAGCCTGCCAGCAGCAGCGAATGGCCTCCGGCCGCAGCAATTTCCAGCGCGCGTTTGGCCGCAACCTGGCCTTTGACGTCGGCCAGGTCCGGGTAGTGCGCCTGGCCCGGCCGGCTGTCGTTGAGTGCGCGGGCCCAGCCTTGGCTGTCAGGCGGGGCCTCGTCGCCGGGCAGAAACTGCTGCACCACGTCCAGCAGATGGCGGGCGCGGTAGATGCGCACGTCGGGCACCAGCGCCGCTTCTTGCGCGCTGCCTTCGGGCAGCACCAGCTGCGCTTGCGGCACGCCGGCGCTGCCCGGCAGGGCCAGGCTCATGGCCAGCGCACCACGCACCGGCCGCAGGTCGCCGCCCAAAGAGAGCTCGCCGGCAAACTCGAAGCCTGCCAGTTTGCCGCCGTCAATCTGGCCGCTGGCCGCCAGAATGCCCAGCGCGATCGGCAAGTCGAAGCGTCCCGAGTCTTTGGGCAGGTCGGCCGGCGCCAGGTTGACGGTGATGCGCTTGTTGCCTGGAAACTCCAGCCCGCTGTTCTGGATGGCCGATCGCACCCGCTCGCGGGCTTCTTTGACTTCGGTCTCGGCCAGTCCGACCAGAGTGAAGCTGGGCAGTCCGTTGGCCAGGTGGACTTCTACAGTGACCGGCTTGGCCTGCAGACCCAGCAGCGTCCGGCTGTGCACTAAAGATAAGCTCATGCTAAAACCTTCCCGGTTGGCGCACCGTTTTGGCGCGCATTTATGTGCACGACTTTGGTGCCGCCCGTTAAATAGTTATTTAGTATGCACCTCTTGTGCCATCTTTGTTATTTTTGTAGGCTCAAGGAGGGTTTGCGGAGATGGCATGTTCTGTGCATTAAAAATTGCGCATCTATCCAAACTGGCAGGCGCGGCCCAACCGCTCCGACATTCATCCTGGAGAAAAAACGAAAATGAAACTCGTCACAGCCATCATCAAACCGTTCAAGCTGGACGAAGTGCGCGAAGCACTTTCCGGTATTGGCGTGCAGGGCATCACTGTCACTGAAGTCAAAGGCTTCGGCCGCCAAAAGGGCCATACCGAGCTGTACCGCGGCGCGGAATACGTCGTCGACTTTCTGCCCAAGGTCAAGATCGAAGCCGCCGTCTCCGACGATCTGGTTGAGCGCGTGATTGAGGCCATCGAAGGCGCTGCCCGCACCGGTAAGATCGGTGACGGCAAGGTCTTTGTCTACAACCTCGAGCAGGTCGTGCGCATTCGCACCGGTGAAACCGGCAAAGAAGCGTTGTAAGCCTCAGCCTCCACCCTCAAAGAGAACACTGACATGAAAAAACTACTTGCTAGCCTCGCCCTCGGGTTGAGTTTGTTGACTTCCGGCGCCGTCATGGCGCAAGCCCCTGCCGCCGCCCCTGCCGTTGCTGCACCCGCCGATGCCAAAGCGGCCCCCGCACCTGCGCCCGCTGCTGCTGTCGCTCCGGCCACACCGGCCGCAGTCACCCCGGCTGCTGCACCCGCTGCCCCGGCCGCGCCAGTCCTGGTCCCCAACAAGGGTGATACAGGCTGGATGATGGTCTCCACCATTTTGGTCATTCTCATGACCATTCCCGGCCTGGCCCTGTTCTACGGCGGCCTTGTGCGCAGCAAAAACATGCTGTCCGTGCTGATGCAGGTCATGGTCACATTCTCGATGATCGTGGTGCTGTGGTTCATCTACGGTTACAGCCTGGCCTTCACCGAGGGCAATGCCTTCTTCGGCGGTTTTGACCGTTTGATGATGGCCGGCATCTGGGACAACGCTGCGGGCACTTTTGCCAACGCTGCCACTTTCAGCAAGGGCGTGGTCATTCCGGAGATCGTCTTTGCCGCCATCCAGGCCACGTTTGCAGGCATCACCTGCGCGCTGATCGTCGGCGCTTTCGCTGAGCGCATG
>JBIKHX010000298.1:0-3452 GCA_044361945.1 Polaromonas sp.
ATGGGCAAAGGCATTGGCACCCACCACCGCCTTGTTGGGCTGGACCACGAAGCCGGTGGTCTGGCTGACCATGCGGCTGGCGGCCACGATGTGCAGCGGATCGATGTTCATGTCCAGGTCAAAGTAATCGCGGCGCGTTTTCACGGCCATGACAATCTCTTCGAGCGAGCAATTGCCGGCACGCTCGCCCAGGCCATTGATGGTGCACTCCACCTGACGCGCGCCGCCGATCTTCACGCCGGCCAGTGAGTTGGCCACGGCCATGCCCAGGTCGTTATGGCAATGAACAGACCAGATGGCCTTGTCGCTGTTGGGCACGCGCTCGCGCAAGGTCTTGATGAAGTTGCCGTAGAGCTCGGGTACGGCGTAACCGACAGTGTCCGGCACGTTGATGGTGGTGGCGCCCTCTTTAATCACCGCCTCGAGAACGCGACACAGATAGTCGACATCGCTGCGGTAACCGTCTTCGGGGCTGAACTCAACATCACCCACCAGGTTGCGGGCAAAACGCACCGACAGCTTGGCTTGCTCGAGCACTTGCTCGGGCGTCATGCGAAGTTTTTTCTCCATGTGCAAGGCACTGGTGGCAATGAAGGTGTGAATACGCGGCGAGCGCGCACCCTTGAGCGCTTCGGCAGCACGTGAGATATCGCGGTCATTGGCACGGGACAGCGAGCAAATCGTCGAATCCTTGATGGCATTGGCAATCGCCTGCACCGCATCAAAGTCGCCGTTGGAACTGGCAGCAAAGCCGGCTTCGATCACGTCCACCTTGAGGCGCTCCAGCTGGCGCGCAATACGCAGCTTCTCGTCGCGCGTCATGGAGGCCCCGGGCGACTGCTCGCCGTCGCGCAAGGTGGTGTCGAAAATGATCAATTTATCGGTCATAGCATGTCCTCTGGGAAACAAAAATATAAAATTGGCTGGCTGTAGCCTCGGGGTGTTGAGGCTGAGTCAAACCGTCATGGTAGCGCCGGATGAGACCGGCTGGCCCTGCCCGCTCTGGTTGCGCAGCAAACCAGAATAATGGCTTGACGCGAGGCCGTCTGCACCGAGTCGCACCCGTGGCACGTGCTCAATTGAGGGGGTAAAGCTTTGTAAGTGCTCGAAGGGTTTATCAACATAGGGTTCTCGCATGGGTAAAAATCAAACGGCCAATGAAAAACGGCCCGATGCTGTTGCAAACGGGCCGTTGATGGTTGACGCGTGCGCGCTACCGTCTCCGCCCCGAGGGAGGTAGCAGTAGCGACAGGGTCATCAAGTTCATGAATGGCAATGTATCACAAAAAATTTCCCGAACTCATTTATGAAGGTCGCGCTCTTCGGGTTCATCCGTGGATGTGGAAATCACGCTGGTCTGCAAACCTTTGGCTTTGCGCCAGCCATACAAAGCGTAGCCGGAAAAACCATACAAAACAAACAAGCCGAACATCACGGTTGGCGGGTCAATATTGATGACGGCGATACCCAGTGCGATCAGCACAATCACCGCAAAAGGCACGCTGCGCTTGATGCTGACGTCTTTGAAGCTGTAAAAAGGCACGTTGGTGACCATGGTCAGGCCAGCATACAGCGTCAGAGCAAACATGTACCAGCGCACTTCATAACCCTTGACACCAGCATCTGCCATCAACCAGATGAAACCGGCGACCAGAGCAGCCGCAGCCGGTGAAGGCAGACCCTGAAAGTAGCTCTTGTCCACCACACCCGTGTTAACGTTAAAGCGTGCCAGGCGCAGCGCTGCACAAGCGCAATAAACAAAAGCGGCAATCCAGCCCCAGCGCCCTAAGCTGGTGAGACCCCAAACGTAAGCGATCAAGGCAGGTGCTGCACCAAAAGACACCATGTCGGACAAAGAGTCCATTTGCTCGCCGAAAGCGCTTTGGGTGTTGGTCATGCGCGCAACGCGGCCGTCCAGGCTGTCCAGTACCATCGCACAAAAAACACCGATCGCAGCTTGGTCAAAATGGCCGTTCATGGCCATCACGATGGCATAAAAACCACCAAAAAGAGCTGCCAGCGTGAACAAATTCGGCAACACGTACAAACCTTTGCCGGGCTTTCGCAGGGCCACTTCTGCAGGAACCTGATCTGGCCTGTCAAGCTTACTCATGGGACACGCTCCAGGCAGGATTGACCGCCAGTTCGCCTGCTGCTGTCTGGGCGCTAGGCACCCTAGGCATGGCCGTATTTAGAAGGCGGAGACATTTTTTGTACATGCGCCAAGGATAACAAAGGAAAACCCCGCGCCCTTATGACTGCTTGGCATGGGAATTTTCGAAAAAAAACCGCGCAATTGCTTGCGCGGCCGTATCGACACCAAGGCGGGCCGCCGGGCCCGCCAGGCATCAGTTGCGCGTCTGGTCGACGAGCTTGTTTTTGGCAATCCAAGGCATCATGGCGCGCAACTGAGCGCCAACCACTTCGATGCTGTGGTCGGCCGTGTTGCGGCGGCGAGCGGTCATGCTCGGGTAGTTGGTGCGGCCTTCCAGGATGAACATCTTGGCGTATTCACCGTTTTGAATGCGCTTGAGCGCATTGCGCATGGCAGCGCGCGACTCTTCGTTGATGACTTCAGGGCCGGTCACATACTCACCGTACTCGGCGTTGTTCGAGATCGAGTAGTTCATGTTGGCGATACCGCCCTCATAAATCAGGTCGACGATCAGCTTGAGCTCGTGCAGGCATTCAAAGTAGGCCATCTCAGGTGCGTAGCCGGCTTCGACCAGAGTTTCGTAACCCATCTTGATCAACTCCACAGCGCCGCCGCACAAAACCGCTTGCTCGCCAAACAGATCGGTCTCGGTCTCTTCTTTGAAGTTGGTCTCGATGATGCCGGCCTTGCCGCCACCGTTGGCCATGGCGTAGCTCAGTGCCAGATTACGGGCCTTGCCGCTCTTGTCCTGGTGAACAGCGACCAGGTGCGGCACGCCGCCACCCTGGGTGTAGGTGTTGCGAACGGTGTGGCCCGGGGCCTTGGGTGCGACCATCCAAACATCGAGGTCAGCGCGCGGGATGACCTGGTTGTAATGAACGTTAAAGCCGTGGGCAAAAGCCAGCGACGCGCCTTGCTTGATGTGCGGCGCCACGTTGTTGGTGTAGACCTCGGCGATCTGCTCGTCGGGCAAGAGGATCATGACCACGTCCGCTGCCTTGACGGCGTCGTTGACTTCCATGACGTTCAGGCCAGCTTTGCCAACCTTGTCCCACGACACGCCACCTTTGCGCAGACCGACCACGACCTTGACGCCGCTGTCGTTCAGGTTCTGCGCGTGGGCATGGCCCTGGCTACCGTAACCGATGATGGCCACAGTCTTGCCTTTGATCAGGCTCAGGTCGCAATCTTTGTCGTAGAAAACTTTCATTCTTATCTCCAGAAGTGGTGGTGGCGAAAATGCCCATCGACAGGCTGAGGGCGAATGCTTAACGTATGTCGCCACAAGAAATCCGTT
>JBIKHX010000338.1:0-3062 GCA_044361945.1 Polaromonas sp.
AACGTCATTTTGGTCACGCACGATTTGCGCGAGTCGGTCTTTTTGGCTGACACGGTGTATGTCATGAGCAAGAGCCCGGGGCGCTTTGTGGTCAAACGCGAGATTGACCTGCCCCGCCCGCGCGACCTGGAAGTGACCTACTCCAAAGAGTTTTCAGACATCGTTCACGAGCTGCGTGGCCACATTGGCGCCATCCGCAACACCGGCGTGGCCCAAGCCGCCGCCGCGCAAGCTACCGCAGACAAGGCAGGTGCAGCATGATTTCCAAACAATTTGAGCGCTGGTCGCCACTGGTCTTGCTCTTGGTGCTGGTGGCACTGTGGCAAGGCGTGTGCGTGCTGTTCGCCATCCCTGAATTCATCTTCCCTGCGCCCACGCAAATTGCGCAGGCCATGGGCGAGTTCTCCGGCCCCATTGCAGAAGCCGCCTGGAAAACCTTCTGGGTCACCATGGTCGGCTTCGGCATCTCCATTGTGGTGGGCGTTCTGCTGGGCTTTCTGGTCGGCTCTTCGCGCCTGGCCTACGCTGCGGTCTACCCGCTGCTGGTGGCCTTTAACGCTGTGCCCAAGGCCGCCATCGTGCCCATTCTGATCGTCTGGTTCGGCATCGGTGTCGGCCCCGGCATTTTGACGGCCTTCCTCATCTCGTTTTTCCCGATCACCGTCAACATGGCCACCGGCCTGGCCACGCTAGAGCCCGAACTCGAAGACGTGCTGCGCGTGCTGGGCGCCAAACGCATGGACGTGCTGATGAAAGTCGGCCTGCCCCGCTCCATGCCCTTCTTTTACGGCTCGCTCAAGATCTCCATCACCCTGGCCTTTGTGGGCACCGTGCTGGCCGAAATGACAGCCGGTGACTCCGGTATCGGCTACCTCATGCAAAGCGCAGGCTCCCAGCAACGCCTGGCCCTGGCCTTCGCCGGCCTGGTCGTCATCGGCGCCATGGCCATGCTGATGTATGAGTTGTTCAGCGCGGTAGAAAAACACACCACGGCCTGGGCGCATCGGGGTTCTCAGGGGCATTGAGGGACGGCTGAACATGCCTTGACCTTAGTGGTTGTGAAGTGAATAATGCACTGTATTACACATGCATAGGAGTGACACACCATGACCGCCAGAACCATCAACGTGCGTCTGCCCGAGGCGCTTTACGAGCAGATTGAAGCGCTGGCCAAGGCCACCGCAAGGACCAAAAGCTTCCTGGCCATTGATGCACTGACCCACTATGTGGAGAGTGAATCCTGGCAAATTCACGATATTCACGAAGGCATCAAGGAAGCTGATGCAGGCGAATTTGCCACCGACGAGCAGGTCAAAGCGGTATTCGACAAATACGGCAAGTGACGCATGCCGATCAAGTGGACCAAGACGGCGCTCGCGTCTGTTGATGAAATCGCAGGCTACATTGCCAAAGACAACCCAACCCGCGCCGCCAGTTTTGTGCTGGAGTTGCAGAGCGCGGTAACCAAGCTACAGGCCCATCCGGGCATGGGCCGGGCTGGTCGTGTCCCCGGCACGCGTGAGTTGGTCCTTCACAAGAACTACATCGCCATCTACCGCGTGCGTGGCGATGGTGTTGAAATTTTGAGATTGCATCACGCAGCCCGGAATCTATGACGAATCGGGTCATCATCTGTAGCGGACTTTTTGACGTCAAACCAAACCGCCTATTGCGAAAAGCCAGCACAGTTTTGATGTAAGCCATTCGTTGCTGATGCCTTGCGCGGGGCAAAGGCGACAGCGGCAGCACGTAAACTGCTCAGCCATGACATGGCACGCTTCACTGGAACTCGACTACACCCTGAGCGCAGCGCGCACGGTGGCGCATCACCGCCACAAGGGGCCACTGCGCATCTTGCAAAGCCTTTACCCCGAGGGCGATGCCGTGTGCCACAACGTGCTGGTGCACCCGCCGGGCGGGCTGGTGGGCGGTGACACGCTGGACATTCAAGCCACCGTGGCCACAGGCGCGCACGCGCTGGTGACCACGCCGGGGGCAACGCGCTTTTACCGGTCTCTTGGTGAAGTGGCTTTGCAGCGCGCGCATGTGACGCTGGCCGCCGGGGCGCGGCTGGAGTGGCTGCCGCTGGAAGCCCTGTGCTACAGCGGCTGCCTGGCAGAAAACCGGCTGACGATGGACCTGGCGCCCGGCGCAGAGATGATGGGCTGGGACGTCACCGCGCTGGGCCTGCCCAACGCCGGCCTGCCCTTTGCTGAGGGCAGCTTTTGCCAGCACATCGAGCTGCCCGGTGTGTGGCTGGAGCGGGCCAGGCTGAACGCGCACGACGACTTGCTGCTGAACAACCCGCTGGGCCTGGCCGGCCAGCGCTGCATAGCCACGTTGTTTTTTGTGGCGGGCAGCAAGCTAGACAAAGCGCGCCGCCAAGACGCGCTGGACGTTGCGCGCGATTTATTGCAAGGCCACGCGCTAGAGGCCAGTGCAGGCGCCACCAGCCCCGACGCGCAGGTGGTGGTGCTGCGCGTGCTGACGCCGGTGGTCGAGCCGGCAATGGACTTGCTCAAACTGGTGTGGCGGGCCTGGCGCAAAGCGCTGTGGCAGCTGGAGGCGCCCAACCCACGAATCTGGTCGGCTTGAGGCGACAATCCATGTTTTGTGCAACTACCGATTCGAGAGCCTCATGAAGATCGACAAAAACTCCGCCGTCACCCTGCGTTTCAAAGTCACCGACAGCCTGGGCAAGGTGGTGGAAGAAAGCAACGAGCCCATGGTTTACCTGCATGGTGGCTACGGCAACACGCTGCCCAAGATTGAAGAGGCGCTGGATGGCCAGGAGACCGGCTACAAGGTGACGCTGGCGCTGGCGGCTGCCGATGCCTTTGGCCTGCGCGATGAGAACCTGATGCAGACCATTCCGAAGAGCCAGTTTCCGCCGGGTGTGAAGGTGGGCGGCCAGCTCGAAGGCCGTGGCGAAGACGGCCGGGCACAGGCTTTCACTGTGGTCAAAATCAAAGGTGACACCGTGATCTTGGACGGCAACCATCCGCTGGCCGGCAAGGACTTGCGCTTTGCGTTGGCGGTGATGGATGTACGCGCTGCGTCTG
>JBIKHX010000031.1:0-11458 GCA_044361945.1 Polaromonas sp.
GGCAGTGAAATGCTGGACACCGGTGAAAACACCCTGGCGCATGCCGATGCCGTGGTCGCCATCTTGAGGTCCATGGGCGGCAGCCAGGCCATGCAGGCTGCTATTTACCTGGTCCATGCCAGCCAGCATTTGAATAAGCCGCTGGAGGTCATCAGCAAAGCCTTCGGCAGCAACTTTGCCACCCTGGCCTTAGAGACTAACAAGTTGGTTGATGTGCAGCGCCAGGCGCGCACAGCCAGCGCCAAGTCGCAGCCGACTGACAACTCGGCCGAGCAATCTGAGAATGTACGCAAGATGCTGCTGGCTTTCTCACGCGACTTGCGCGTGGTGATGCTCAGACTGGCCTCGCGTTTGCAGACGCTCAGGCATTACGCTGCCAGCAAGCAGACGCCGCCGATCTCGCTGGCGCACGAGTCCTTGCATGTCTTTGCGCCGCTGGCCAACCGATTGGGTATCTGGCAGCTCAAGTGGGAAATGGAAGACTTGGCTTTTCGTTTTCTGGAGCCCGATGTCTACAAGCAGGTGGCGCGCCAGCTTGACGAAAAACGGACGCTTCGCGAAGGTTTCATGGAGTCGCTCAGGTCGCAGCTCGAGCGTGATCTGAACCAGCAGGGCATTGCGGCTTTGGTTCAGGGCAGACCTAAGCATATCTACAGCATCGTTAAAAAAATGCGCGGCAAAGGGCTGGGTTTCGAACAGGTGTTTGACATCCGCGCTTTGCGTGTCATTGCCGCTGACGTCAAGGGCTGCTATGCCGCTCTTGGCTTTGTGCATGCCAACTTCACCCCCTTGCAGGGGGAGTTTGACGACTACATCGCCAAGCCTAAGGCCAACGGCTATCAGTCGCTGCATACAGTGGTGCGTGATGCCGGAGGCAGGGCGATTGAAATTCAAATCCGCACACAAGCCATGCATGAACACGCAGAGCACGGGGTGGCCGCCCATTGGGCTTACAAGGAGGCCGGCACCAAGGGTTACGCCGGCGTATCGGCCAGCGGCGAGTACGACGCCAAAATCGCGGTCCTGCGCCAACTGCTGGCCTGGCAAAGCGACCTGGCCGGACCGATTTCTGTTAATGGCCCAGGCACAGAGCAAGGCTTGTTTGAAGACCGTATCTATGTGCTCACCCCCGAAGCTGCTGTGCTTGACTTACCCCGGGGCGCTACGGCTGTAGATTTTGCATACAGCCTGCACACCAACCTGGGGCACCGTTGCCGCGGCGCGCGCCTGGACGGCGTCATGGTGCCATTGAACACGCCGTTGCGAAACGGGCAGACCGTTGAGGTCATCACCGTCAAAGAAGGCGGACCCTCGCGCGATTGGCTCAACCCCGAGCTGGGTTTTCTGGCCAGCGCCAGGGCCAAGGCCAAAGTGCGCGCCTGGTTCAACGCCCTGGCCATGCAGCAAACAGTCGGCAGGGGCCGCGAGGCGGTTGAGAAGCTGCTGCAACGTGAGGGGAAAACTGCCATCAAACTTGACGATTTGGCGGTTCAGCTGGGGTTTAAAAATGCCGAGGACCTGTTTGAAGTGGTGGGCAAGGACGAGCTGTCCCTGCGCACCATAGAAAACATGCTCAATCCGCCTGAGCCTGCACTCTCGCAAGACGACTATGTGCTGGCCAAAAAACCGCGGCCTGACAAGTCCGGCAAGAGCGGCAAGGCCGGTGTGTTGGTGGTGGGCGTTGAGTCCTTGCTGACGCAGCTGGCCAAGTGCTGCAAACCGGCGCCGCCTGACGCCATCAAGGGCTTTGTCACCAAAGGCAAGGGCGTGAGTATTCACCGCGCCGATTGCAGTAATTTCCGCAACATGGCCAAAGGCAGTCCAGACCGTGACATCCAGGTCGCCTGGGGCGTGCAGCAGTCGCAAGCTGCGGCCATGTACCCTGTCGACGTCGCTATCGAGGCCACCGACCGGCAAGGGCTGTTGCGTGATATTTCAGAGGTTTTTGCCAAAGAAAAAATGAACGTTATTGGTGTTCAAACCCAGTCAGTCAAAGACAACCGGGGTGGTACTGCTTGGATGACCTTTACCGTCGAAGTCGTTGACGCGGGGCGACTTCATCATGTGCTGGGCGTTGTGGCCGAGGTGAACGGTGTGCGCAGCGCCCGCCGGCGATGATGCTCTTGAGAGCCTGCTGCGCTATGGCCAAAGCCTTTTTCGGCACGCGCCAGTCGCCTCCTGAGCCCTGCTACAATATTAGCTTCGAACAGTATTTAGGCGCGTAGCTCAGCTGGTTAGAGCACCACCTTGACATGGTGGGGGTCGTTGGTTCGAGTCCAATCGCGCCTACCAAAATAGCAAGTCCCGTAAGGTGTTGACTTTCAACACCTTACGGGACTTTTTTGTTTCCCTTTGCAGGGCTTTGCGGCCTGCTGACAGCCTTTATTCGCAAGGGTAAACCTAGGGATCAAGGCCCTGACAAATTTTTTAGAATGCTTTGACAGTGTGCTGCAACCCGTCGTTGCCGGCCTCTCATTTTGTCATTGAAGGAACCAACACTGTGTCCAGAACCAAAGCCAGCGCATCCGCATCCAAGGCCGAATCCGTTGCCGGTCAACCGGATGCTGAAAAGCCGGACTCCACGGCCAAGGCTGGCCCGGTGCGAGTGATTAAAAAATACCCCAACAGGCGGCTTTACGACACCGATACCTCCACCTACATCACCCTCAGCGATGTGCGGGAGTTGGTCATGGCAGGTGCATTGTTTGTCGTGCGCGATGCCAAGAGCGGCGAAGACCTAACGCGCAGCATTTTGTTGCAAATAATTCTGGAAGAAGAAAGTGGAGGCGTGCCCATGTTCACCGAGGCGGTGCTGGCCAATATCATCCGCTTTTACGGCAATGCTCTGCAGGGCTTTATGGGCGCTTACCTGGAAAAAAACGTCCAGTCCTTCATGGACCTGCAAACCAAAATGAGCGAACAATCCAAAGGCCTGTCCCCCGAGATGTGGGCCCAGTTCATGAACGCTCAGTCGCCCATGATGCAGGGCATGATGGGCACTTACGTTGAACAGTCCAAAACAGTGTTCACGCAAATGCAAGAGCAAATGCAAAAGCAGAGCGAGCAGATGCTCTCTGCATTAGGGCTCAAGCGCTGAGCCGGCCCTTCAGAGCACTTCGCTGGCGAAGTCGGCCAAGCGGGAGCGCTCGCCGCGCGCCAATGTGATGTGGCCGCCATGTGGCCAGCCTTTGAACCGGTCCACCGCGAAGGTCAAACCGGACGATCCTTCAGTCAGGTACGGTGTATCGATCTGCGCCAGATTGCCCATACAGACAATCTTGGTGCCCGGTCCGGCCCGGGTGATCAGTGTTTTCATTTGCTTTGGCGTCAGGTTTTGCGCTTCGTCAATGATCACGTACTTGTTAAGAAAAGTGCGGCCACGCATGAAGTTCATGCTTTTGACTTTGATGCGGGAGCGGATCAGCTCGTTGGTTGCCGCGCGTCCCCATTCGCCCGAACCGCTGTCGTTTTTGCCCAGCACTTCGAGGTTGTCGTCCAGAGCGCCCATCCAGGGGCCCATCTTTTCTTCTTCGGTGCCGGGCAAGAAGCCGATGTCTTCACCCACTGAGACCGTGGCCCGCGTCATGATGATCTCTGTGTAGCGTCTGTCATCCAGCACCTGGGTCAGGCCGCTGGCCAAAGCCATCAAGGTCTTGCCGGTGCCCGCGTTACCGGCCAAAGTGACAAAGTCAACTTCCGGATCCATCAGCAGGTTCATGGCAAAATTTTGTTCACGGTTGCGCGTGGTCACACCCCAGACTGCATTCTTCAGGTGGGTGTAATCCTTCAGCGTTTTGAGCACTGCTGTCTTGGCGCGGATTTCTGTGACGCGCGCGTACAGAGGCGGTTCGCCGGGCGCCTCAAAAAAGACGAACTGGTTGATCATCAGGCTGGGGACAATCGGGCCTGTGATGCGGTAAAAAGTGTGGCTGCCTTGCTGCCAGCTTTCAAGGGTTTTGCTCTGGCGTGTCCAGAAATCCGTTGGCAGGGCCAATGAGCCGGCGTACAGCAAATCGCCGTCTTCCAGCGTCTTGTCGTTTTGGTAGTCATCGGTCAAAAGGCCCAGCGCGCGCGCTTTGACGCGCATATTGATGTCCTTGGACACCAGCACCACCTCACGTGGCATGTGTTCTTTGCGCAAAGCCGCCACAACACCCAGAATCTGATTGTCAGCTTTGCCTTGGGGCAGGCTCAGGGGCAAGTCGTAGGCAAGAGGCTTGGTCTGAAACAACAGGTGGCCACGCGCCTCCGAATAGCCTGTGGTGCTTAATGCCAGGCCTTGGGCGATGTCCGCGCCTTGCGCGCCGGCCAGTGCGTCAAGGGTGCGACTGGTCTGACGCGCATTGCGTGCGACTTCGGTCATCCCTTTTTTATGGCCATCTAGCTCTTCGAGCACGATCATGGGCAAAAAGATGTCGTGTTCTTCAAATCTGAACAGGCACATCGGGTCATGCATCAGCACATTGGTGTCGAGCACAAACAGTTTTTTAGGCCCGCTTGATTTGGGCTTGCGTGCTTTGCCGGCCGGTGCGGGCGCAGATGCTGCGCTGTGAACGGCCAGTGTTTTGACCGGACTCGGACTGCGTTTTTCTATTCTGGCCGGTACCGGCTCAGTCTGTAATTCATGTTTCGGGCGCTCTGTGCCGGCGGTATTTTTGGCTGGCCTGGCTACCGGCTCCTGTTTGCTCGCAGGTCTTGCGAAAGAGCGTACCGGTGTGTCCAGGGCGTCTTTAGAGAGCAAAGCTGCACGTTTGGTCGGGGCAGGAGGCAAGGGCATGGATTTGAAGCTCAATGAGTAAGGGAAGGGATTCCAGAAACCAAAAAAGCCGCCTGGGTGCCAGGGCGGCTTTTGAAGGAGAAAAGGAGAGGGGTCAACACCATGAAATCATTATGCACGAGCACAATGTCTATGAGGTGACGCTTTCATCATAGAGGTCCATGACCCGCTAAAGCAGGGCAGACTTTAAGCTGATTTCTTGAGTACCTTGACTGCCTTGAGCACGTCATCCACGTGGCCGGGCACTTTCAGTCCGCGCCACTCTTCTTTGAGGGTGCCGTCAGCTCCGATCAAAAAGGTGCTGCGCTCGATGCCTTTGACTTTTTTACCGTACATGATCTTGTTTTTGACAACACCGAACATGTGGCACATTTTTTCCTCGGTATCAGCGATCAGCTCAAAGGGCAGCTCGAGCTTGGACTTGAACTCGTCGTGGGACTTCATGTTGTCGCGCGAAACACCGAACACGGTTGCCCCTGCCTTGACAAAATCTTTGTATTTATCTCGGAACTGCATGGCTTCTGTGGTGCAGCCGGGGGTGTTGTCTTTGGGGTAGAAGTACAGAATGACCACTTTGCCCAGATGGGTCTGATTGGAGACTTTAAGCCCGCCTGTGGCAACTGCTTCAAATTCGGGGAGAGGTTTGTTAACGACGACTGCCATACTGCTTAAACCCTGACAAAAGTTGTGTTTGGCCCATGGCCATGAGCGGCGAAAAAGCCCGTAAGCTCTTTGGGCGCCTTGTGCAACCCCTGATTTTACTCTGAATGTGGTTTTGATCCCAGTGGGATCAGGCGGAAGGCTCAATCAGGAGAGCGGCGATCACATGACGGCCTTCCCCAGCAAGAATGTTGTAAGTTCGGCAAGCCGCCAGCGTGTCCATGGTTTCCAAGCCGATACGCAAGCCCATCAAGCCACTCAAAAAAGCCGGGGGTACAAAGCGCAGCAGCGCGCCGCTGCCAAAGATCACGAGCTCCGGGCGCAGGCTGGCAATTTCCTCAAAATGCTCGGCCGTCAGGTCTGCAAAGCTCTTGCATGGCCAGATTTGGCGTTCGCCGCGGGAGCCAATGAGCACGCTGCTGTGGATTTTTTCAGCCACACCTTGGCTGGCCAGCCCGACCCAGCCCGAGCCATAGCCAAGAATTGATTGGGCTTCAAGACGATCTGGTTGGAGTTTCATGCTGTGCGGATGAGGGCCTTTGAGCCCATGGAGGCTGGATGCTTTGAAAGGGGGGCGTGAACGGTTTTCACTGGCCAGGGACCGGCTGGCCTTCGCCTGATAAGCGCCATTTTATGTGGTCAAATTAAGGTTTGCCTCTGAGCGCTCCTCTTCTTGCTGCCATGAATGCGGCCGGGCTGACTCAGAACACCCGTGGAGTGAAGGATTTAAACATGCCAACAACACCAAAACCCATCACCAAATCGGCCAAGCTGGCCAACGTTTGCTATGACATTCGGGGCCCAGTCATGGAAGCGGCGCGGCAGATGGAAGAGGACGGACACAAGATCATCAAGCTCAATATCGGCAATCTGGCGGTGTTCGGCTTTGACGCCCCTGAGGAAATCCAGCAGGACATGATCCGTAACCTGCCCAACTCGGCGGCTTACTCAGACTCCAAAGGCATTTTCGCCGCCCGCAAAGCAGTGATGCACGAAACGCAGAAGCAGGGTGTTAAGGGCGTGACCTTGGACGATATTTACTTGGGCAACGGCGCCAGCGAATTGATCGTCATGGCCACCAATGCGCTGCTCAATGACGGCGATGAGTTGCTGCTGCCGGCCCCGGACTATCCGCTGTGGACTGCGGCGGTCAGTCTTTCCGGCGGCACCCCGGTGCATTATTTGTGCGACGAGGCCAATGGCTGGATGCCTGATCTGGCCGATATCAAGCGCAAGATCACAGCCAATACCAAAGGCATTGTGGTGATCAACCCGAACAACCCCACCGGCGCGCTTTACTCTGATGCCTTGCTGGGCGAGATCATCAAACTGGCACGCCAGCACAACCTGGTGATCTTTGCTGATGAAGTCTATGACAAGGTGCTGTACGACGGTGTCAAACACACGGCCATCGCCAGCTTGTCTGAGGATATTTTGACCTTGACCTTCAACTCCTTGTCAAAGAGTTACCGCTCCTGCGGCTACCGGGCCGGCTGGATGGCGGTCTCCGGTGACAAAAAGCGGGCCCGCGATTACATCGAAGGGCTGAACATGCTTTCTAGCATGCGTTTGTGTGCCAACGTGCCTGGCCAGTGGGCTATTCAGACCGCGCTGGGCGGCTACCAGAGCATCAACGACCTGGTAGGCCCGGGCGGTAGATTGCGTCGTCAGCGCGATCTGGCGCATGAACTGATCACCGCCATTCCCGGCGTGACTTGCGTCAAGCCGAGCGCAGCTTTGTACATGTTCCCCAGACTCGACCCGAAGATGTACCCGATCGCCAATGACCAGCAATTCATCCAGGAAATGTTGCAAGAAACCAAGGTCCTGCTGGTGCAGGGCACAGGCTTTAACTGGCCGTCCACAGACCATTTCCGGATTGTTTTCTTGCCGCATGAGGACGACCTGCGTGAAGCCATCCACCGCGTTGCCAAGTTTCTGGAGAGCTACCGCAAGCGCAACGCCTTGACGCCCAATTTGACGGCGGTCAAGGCGGCTGCCTGACCGTCCCGGCTTCGCCGCTGTGACCCTAAAGTTCGTGCATCGCGCATGGCTTTTGTGGTCAGGACGTTTTGAATTTTCTTTGACTGAATCGAATCATGAAATTGAGTAATTTGCCAGCTCTTCAAGTGGGCCTCATGGGCATCGGCGTTGTCGGTAGCGGTGTTTTCAATGTGCTGACCCGCAATCAGGAAGAGATCCTGCGCCGTGCCGGCCGCGGCATTGAAATCACCATGGTGGCTGATCTGGACACAGCTCGCGCACAAGCGGCAGTAGGCCCGGCCGTCAAAGTTGTCAACGACGCTCGCGCCGTCATTGCCAACCCGGATATTGACATCGTTATCGAATTGATTGGTGGTTACGGTATTGCGCGCCAGTTGGTGCTTGAAGCTATTGAAGCCGGCAAGCATGTGGTCACCGCCAACAAGGCGCTGCTTGCTGTGCATGGCACCGAGATTTTTGCGGCCGCCCACCGCAAAGGCGTCATGGTGGCTTTTGAAGCGGCTGTGGCCGGTGGCATTCCCATCATCAAGGCCTTGCGTGAGGGCCTGACCGCCAACCGGATCGAATGGATTGCCGGCATCATCAACGGCACCACCAATTTCATCCTGAGCGAAATGCGCGACAAAGGCCTAGGCTTTGACGTGGTGCTCAAGGAGGCGCAACGATTGGGTTACGCTGAAGCGGACCCGACTTTTGACATTGAAGGCGTGGATGCCGCGCACAAAGCCACGATCATGTCGGCCATTGCCTTTGGCATTCCGGTGCAGTTTGACAAGGCCCACGTGGAAGGCATCACCAAGCTCGACGCGCTGGACATCAAATACGCTGAACAACTGGGCTACCGCATCAAGCTGCTGGGCATCACCAAACGCGTGGCCAGTGGTGTTGAGTTGCGCGTGCATCCCAGCTTGATTCCCGCCAAGCGCCTGATTGCCAATGTCGAAGGCGCCATGAATGCCGTCATGGTGCAAGGCGATGCCGTCGGCACCACGCTTTATTACGGCAAAGGTGCCGGCAGCGAGCCAACGGCCAGCGCGGTGATTGCCGACCTGGTTGACATCACACGCCTGCACACCGCCGATGCGGCTCAACGCGTTCCGCACCTGGCTTTTCAGCCCGACGCCATGAGCGATGCGCGCGTGCTGCCCATGAGTGAGGTGGTCACCAGCTATTACCTGCGTTTGAAAGTGGCCGACGAAGCCGGTGTACTGGCCCGTGTCACAGGCCTGCTGGCCGATGCCGGTATCAGCATTGACGCAGTGCTGCAGCGCGAAGCCGATGAAGTGGGTGGTGAAGGCTCGACCCAGACCGATCTGATCATCCTGACACACGACTGCGTTGAAGACTGTATGAACCAGGCCATGGCCAAAATGCAAGCGCTGCCCAGCGTGCTGGCGCCCATTACACGCATTCGCAAAGAGGAACTGGCCTGATGCGCTATGTGTCGACACGCGGCGACAAAAGCCCGCAGCAGTTTTGCGATATTTTGCTCGAAGGCCTTGCCCCCGATGGCGGCCTTTACCTGCCCGAATGCTACCCGGTCATTGATGCCAAAACGCTGAGTGTCTGGCGAAAGATTTACCTGGAGCAGGGCTACGCAGACCTGGCTTTTGAAATCTTGTCTCTTTACATCGACGATATTCCGGCTGCAGATCTGCGGGCTTTGTGTCGCAAGACCTACACGGCCGCAGTTTTTAATTCGCCAGAGATCGTGCCCTTGAAAAAACTCGAGGACGGCTTTTACCTCGAGGCTCTTTCCAACGGCCCGACCTTGGCTTTCAAAGACATGGCGATGCAGTTGCTGGGCAACCTGTTCGAATACCAACTGGCTCGCCGAAACGAAGTGCTCAACATCCTGGGCGCCACCAGCGGCGACACCGGCAGTGCGGCCGAGTACGCCATGCGTGGCAAAAAAGGCGTACGAGTTTTCATGACTTCGCCGAACGGCCGCATGAGCCCTTTTCAACAGGCGCAGATGTTCAGCCTGATGGACGAAAACATTCACAACATCGCCGTTGAGGGCGTTTTTGACGATTGCCAGGACATCGTCAAAGCGGTTTCTAACGACCTTGAGTTCAAGCGGCGCTACAAGATCGGCACTGTCAACTCCATCAATTGGGCGCGTTTGCTGGCCCAGGTGGTTTACTACTTTGCCGGTTATTTTCAAACCCCGGCGTCTGCCCACGGCGGCCAGGTCAGTTTCACCGTGCCTTCAGGCAATTTCGGCAATGTCTGCGCCGGTCATGTGGCGCGCATGATGGGCCTGCCGATCGCTCAATTGGTGGTGGCCACCAACGAAAACGATGTGCTCGATGAGTTTTTTCGAACCGGTGTTTACCGTGTTCGCAACTCGCGTGACACCCTCGAAACCTCCAGTCCGTCAATGGATATCTCCAAGGCCTCTAACTTCGAGCGTTTTGTTTTTGACCTTGTCGGACGCGACGCGGTTCTGACCTCAGATCTGTTCGGGCGGCAACTCAGCACGCAGGGCTTTTTTGACTTGAGCGCGCATCCCGCTTTTGCACAAGCGACCACCCGCTATGGGTTTGCCAGTGGCAAAAGCACGCACGCCAACCGCCTGCAAACCATCCGCGAGACTTTTGACCGTTTTGACATGGTGATTGACACGCACACAGCCGACGGCGTCAAAGTGGCCCGTGAGCACCTGCTGGCGGGGGTTCCTATGCTGGTGCTTGAAACAGCTTTGCCGATTAAGTTTGCTGCAACCATTGAACAGGCCCTGGGTCGCCCGCCCGAAAGACCGCCCGGCTTTGACGGCATTGAGGACTTGCCCAAGCGCGTCAAGCTCATGCCCGCCGATGTGGACCAGATCAAAGCCTATGTGGTGGCGCATGCCGGTTGAACGCATTGGCCTTGACGGCTTCATGAAAGATTGCACATGAACGTTGTTGGCTTTGCCGGCTACTCAGGATCTGGCAAGACCACGCTGGTCGAGCAAGTCATCAAGGCGCTCAAACAGCAGGGTCTGCGCGTGTCCGTGGTCAAGCATGCACACCATAACTTTGACATCGACCAGCCCGGCAAGGACACTTTCCGCCACCGCAGTGCCGGCGCTTTTGAGGTGGTCGTCGCCTCTAAGCAGCGCTTGGCGCTGATGCGTGAGTTCGAGCAGCCGGCACAGCTCAACGTGCATCATTTGATCGCCGAGCTGTACACCGGTGTTGATTGGGTGCTGGTCGAGGGATTCAAAAGCAGTGACCTGCTCAAGATCGAGGTTTGGCGTGCTCCGACCGATGCTTATGCCGGCATGCCTGCGCTGTACCCGAACGACGATTTTGTGGTGGCTATTGCCACCGACGCACCGCAAAATTTGCCACAGCCAACCATGCTTGCTGTGCTTGATCTCAATGATGCCCCTTCGGTGGCCCGTTACCTGATTGAAAATGCGCAGCGCTTTGACTACAACCCTGACAACTACGCCTTGTGACTGATTCCACCTTGCCTGCTGCACCTGCTCGAGCGCCTTTGCGTGCGCTGGACGAGGCGCTGGTCGAATTGCTTGAGCAGGCTGTCCCCTTGGCCGCAAGCCAGAGCGTGGCGACTTTTGACGCAGACGGCCGTGTGCTTGCGCAGGATTTGATCGCCAGCCTGGACGTTCCCGGGCATGACAACAGCTCAATGGATGGTTATGCCGTTCGCAGCAGCGATCTGAGCGCTACATCCGTGCTGACGGTGACGCAGCGCATTGCGGCGGGCAGCTCGGGCCACTTGCTCGAGGCCATGGGCACCGCCCGTATTTTCACGGGCGCGCCGGTGCCGCCGGGCGCTGATGCGGTGGTCATGCAGGAAGATGTCGAAACTCTGGACGGTCAGCAGGTGCGCGTCTGCGTGGTGCCGCCGGCCGGTCAGTGGATACGCCGGCGCGGCGAAGACGTGGCCAGCGGCACAGTGGTGCTGGCGCGCGGCGAGCGTCTGGGGCCAGCCGCCTTGGGCCTGGCCGCCAGCATTGGCTTTGACCGCCTGCAAGTCAGCCGGCCTGTGCGTGTGGCACTTTTT
>JBIKHX010000032.1:0-11454 GCA_044361945.1 Polaromonas sp.
ATTGTTCGGCTACACCGTCTTTGGCAAAGTCGTCAGCGGCATGGAGGTGGTCAACAAAATCAAGTCCGTGCCCACCGGCGCAGGTGGCCCATTCCCCAGCGACGTGCCCAAAACGCCCGTTCTTATAATCAGTGCTTCCCTGAACAAATGAGCAAGCCCATGACGAATCCCAAAGTTGAACTCCACATTGCCGCGCACGGCGTGATCACCCTTGAACTTGAGCAGGACAAAGCACCTAAATCAGTGGCCAATTTCCTGAGCTATGTCAGCTCAGGCCATTACGACAACACCGTTTTTCACCGCGTGATTGCTGACTTCATGGTTCAAGGCGGCGGCTTTGCTGTCGGCATGAAGCAAAAGCCTACCCATGGCGAGATCGAAAACGAGGCCAACAACGGTCTGAAAAACCTGCACTACTCGGTTGCCATGGCGCGCACCAACCAACCCCACTCGGCCAGCTCGCAGTTTTTCATCAACGTCTCAGACAACGACTTTCTGGACCATTCCGCTCCGACAACTTCAGGCTGGGGTTACGCGGTGTTTGCCAAAGTGATTGCCGGCACAGAGATTGTGGACAAAATTGCCGGCTGTAAAACCGGCCGCAAGGGCCTTCATGAAGACGTGCCGCTGGTCGATGTGATCATCGAAAAAGCCGTCTTGCTGGCCTGAAGACTAGGCCGCGCTACCAGGGCACGCGCCCTGCTCTGCGGCCATGGCCCCGCCCATGAAAGTGCCCAACATGGCTTCGCTGCAAGCGCCTGCTTCATGGGCCGTTGTGGACTTTATTTCCGACTTGCACCTGCGCGCGCAAGAGCCCGCTAACTTCGACGCCTTCTCGCGCTACCTCAAGCGCACGCCGGCTGACGCCGTCTTCATGCTTGGCGATGTGTTTGAAGTCTGGATCGGTGACGACGTGATTGATGACGACGGTGGGCTGAACCGGCGCTTTGAAGCACTTTGCGCAGACGAAATGAGCGCTGCAGGACAGCGCCTTGCACTTTTTTTCATGCATGGCAACCGTGATTTTCTGGTTGGCCAAACCCTGATGCAACGCTGTCATGCCACTTTGCTGGCAGACCCGACCGTGTTGCAATTTGCCGGGCAAAATTGGCTGCTGTCGCACGGCGACGCGCTGTGCCTGAACGACACAGAGTACCTGGCGTTCAGGCAGCAAGTGCAGCAAGCCCCGTGGCAGCAGGCTTTTTTGGCGCGCCCGCTGGCCGAGCGTGAAGCCATTGCCCTGGCGCTGCGGGCGCAAAGTCAGGCGCGCCACAAAGAGGGTGCCGCCTACGCCGAGGTCGACAGCACTGCCGCCGTCCAATGGTTGCAAGCTGCCGGCGCTCTGACGCTGATTCACGGCCACACCCACAGGCCGGCTGTGCACGCGCTGGCGCAGGGCTTGCAGCGCGTGGTGCTCAGCGACTGGGATGCAGCCGCCCATCCGCCGCGAGCCGAGGTACTGCGCCTGAGTGCCACCGGACTGCAGCGGTTGGCGTTGCCCGTTTAAGCGGCGTGCCGTGCTCAAGCGATTGTTAGGCTGGCTGCCCAGGAGTCTGCGCCCTGCCGGCGCGCGCGGTGTGCCCATCCCGGATGCGCTCTGGCAGCGCACCTTGCAGGACTTTGCTTTTTTACCCACAGCCCCAGCCGCGCTGACCGACCGCCTGCGCGCCATGACCGGTGAGTTTCTGGCCGACAAGGAGTTTTCCGGTGCGCATGGCTTGCAAGTGACGGATGCGATGGCCGTGGCGATTGCTGCGCAGGCCTGTCTGCCGGTACTGCACCTGGGCCTGCATTGGTACGACGACTTCAAGGGCATCGTGGTCCACCCCGGCGCCATGCTGGCGCGCCGCGAAGTGACCGACGCGGCTGGCGTGGTGCACCGTTACACCGAAGAGCTCAGCGGCGAGGCCATGGAAATGGGGCCGGTGACGCTGAGTTGGGCAGACGTGGCTGCAGCGGGCGAGTCGGCGCCCGAAGGCTACAACGTGGTGATTCACGAGTTCGTTCACAAGCTCGACATGCGAAATGGCCAAGCCGATGGTTGCCCGCCCCTGCCCACGCGCGCACTGCGCCAGCACTGGCAAAACACCATGCAAGAGAGTTACGCCAGGTTTTGCACCCAAGTGAGCATGGCCGATCGCTTCGGTGCACCAGCACCTTGGCTCGACGCTTATGCCGCCGGCGCACCGGCGGAGTTTTTTGCGGTGGCCAGCGAGGCTTATTTCGTCAACCCCGGGCGCTTTGCAGAGAGTTTTCCAGAGCTGCTACCGCTGCTCAACGGTTTCTTCAAGCCAGAGACTTGAGCAAATCCGCCTGTGCAGCTCAGCGCTTGAGCAAGGCCTTGAGAATGTTTTGCACACGCCGGCTTTGCGCGGCGTCATAGGCGCTGCCAAACACCTGGGCCATGTCCTCAGCCGTGGTTTCATGCGGCGCAGGCGCGTTGCGGCGGGTGAGCAGTTGCAGCTGCAACATGCGGCGCGCACTGATGTGCTCAGCCGGCGTGGGCAGCTCGGTAGCAATCTCCAGGCGCAGCAAGGCTTCGGCTGCGTCGCCCTTGGCTGGCGCAGACAAAGACTGCGCCCAACGCGTCCGCGTGGCCGCCGGCACGGGCTTGCCCAGGTCTTGCGCCGAAGGCAATCGCGCAGGGTCACGCTTTTCCCAGGCTGACAGCAAATGGGTGAGCACTTCGCCATGGGCTTGCTCATGGAGTTTTTGCAGGGCCTGGTTGGCAATCTCGAAGGCTTCACGCTGAGCGCGGAAAGCGGCATCACCCAGACGTGGGCCACGCTCTTCAAAAGCCGGTCGCTCGCTGCGGCCACCGCGCTCCGGGCGCTCGTCGCGGCGCGGTTCAAACTTGTTTTCCATGCCGTTGCGCGGGCGCGCATCGGGCTTGCTGCCGGGGCGCGCGTCTTTGCGGTCACCGAACTTGCCGCCGCGGCCAGCGGGTGCGGGCTCGGCCTTGCGCATGCCGGGGCGGTCGTCGCCGCGCATGGCGACCACAGGCTTGGGTGCGGGCTTGGCCGGCGCGGGTGCCGGGGTGGGCTCGGCTTCGGCCACAGCTTCTTCGGAGGCGGGGGCGGCGTCTTCGCTTGCCGCAGCGGTGTCGGGTACGGCTTCAGGTGCAGCTACAGCGGCGCTTTCGGCCACAACAACTGCTGCATCAGCTTGCTCAGCGACGGGCTCAGCAGCAGCAGCAGCAGCGTCGGCTGGCGCAGGTGCAGGCGCGGCTGCAGGGGCTGCAGGGGCCGCCGCCGGTAACTGGCCGCGCACCACGGCCTCCAGGGCTTTGGCGGCAGCATGGATTTTTTGCGCGTCGCCGCTGGCCGTAGCTTCGGCCACGGCCTTGGAGGCTTCCAGCACCATGCGGTCAAACTCGCCCAGTGCACCGGCGGCTTTTTCACGCTCGGCGGTTTTGCGCTGGAAAGCGTCGTCAATCGGCTTGCGAAAAGCGTCCCAGAGCTTTTGCTCTTGCTTGCGCTCAATCGGCACCTGCTGGGCTTCTGCCTGCCAGCGTTGCTGCACGGTTTTGACAGCGTCTATGCGTAATTGCGGCTCGGCGCCCAGGGCTTGCGCCTCTTCGATCATGGCCCGGCGGCGCGCCAGGCTGTCGTTGCGGGCGGCGGTCAGCGGTGCATCGGCGGCGTCCATCGCGACTTTCCACTGGGGCTGGATCTCGGCAAAGGCTTTTTCACTCAGGTGACCGGCCTCGCGCCACTTGCTCACAAAGCCGTTGAGGCTGCGGATATGGAGTTTCCAGTCGGTGTTGGTCTTGTGGGCTTCGGCCCAGGCCAGCACTTCGTCAATCAGGACGCGGCGCTGGGCTTTGGTGGCTTCGCTCTGTTCCTTGGTTTTTTCCAGCCAGGCCTCGACCACTTTGTAAGACGCGCTGCAGGCGTCGTCAAAGCGTTTCCATAGCGCGTGGTTGGGCGTGCCGCCCTGGTCGCTGGTTTTCCACTGCTCGCGCATGGCGCGCAGGGCTTCTTGCTGCTTGCGCCCACCCATGGGCTTGGCCAACAGCGCTTCGGCTTTTTCCACCAGGTCTTCACGGATCTGATCGGCGCGCCAGCGCTGCCAGCCTTCCAACTCACCGGCGGTGGTCAGGGCCGCATGGGCGGCGGTTTCCAGCGTGTTCGGGATGTTGCGCACATGCACCTTGAGGGCGGCGCGCAAGTCGGCGGCGGCCTTGGGGGTGGCTTTGCCGTGGCCTTCGGCGACTTCGGCTTCAAGTTTGGTGAGCGCGGCCTGCACAACTTCGGTGGCCTTGGCGCGGAGTTCGGCCAGCACCGCCGGGTCAAGCTTGACCTTGGGGGGGCGGGCCGGTTTGTCGCCGGCGAAAGCGCCCGCCTCGGCATTCTGGCCGCGCGCGCTGCGCAGTTCGTCGGCCCACACCGGCACGGCCGGCAATGGGGCGCCGGCATTTTCAGAGGCTGTCACCGCCATTGCCAGGGCGGCTTGAAAAGCCTCCCAGACGGCGAGCAGCTGGGCACGCGAATTCTCAATCAGCGGCAAAAACTTAGCATCCACACTGGCCCACACCGGGTCCTGTGTCAGTTCTGAGGCCTGGGACTGCCAGTGCGCAACGTCAGCGCGCAAGGCTTCCCATATCGCCTGCGCTTCTCGCCAGGGCTTGGTGGACAGCACTTCCGTGCGTTGTGTGATCAGTACAGCAGCCTCGCGCTGAACTTGGGCGCGGTGTTGCAAGTCTTCGATGGTCTTGACGCGCTCAGCCAGTTGCACTTTCAGCCCGGCCAGCGGCTCGCGCGACAGCGGCGCCCCGGCTTTGGCCGCATCACGCTGCCAGGCCAAGGCATCGGCCAGATTGAGCTTGGGCAATGCCAGCAAAGCCCGGGCCTTGTCAGCCCACTCGGCGGCGACAGCTTCCTGTCCTTTGGCGCGCTTGATGTCGTCTAATTTTTCCTTCACCAGCTTGGCAGCGCCCTTGTCCCGATTGGCCAGGTCTTTAAATACCTCCGACATCTGCTCGGCACTCGGGTTGTGGGCCAACCATTCCCGGATGCGGCTGACCCGCTCACCCGATGTGGCCGCCGTCAGAGCACCGCCAGTCGAAGCGTCCAAAGGATGCGCGTCGGCCCCCCTGGCCTGGGATGGTTTGGTGTTGGAGGGGTCGACTTTGGCGGAATTGGACATGTTGGCTAGCTAGATAGAAAGAAAAAGTGCGCAGATGACGCATCTGCAAAAAGGCAGGCCCGAAAGCCACGACCGGGCTTTCAGGGCCAGGTTTTCTACATCAGTGGTCACAGGCGGAGCGCCCGGGCAGCTGTTGGAGATAAAAGCAAAGCTGCTATTTTCGCTGGTTTTTAAGCCTTGTCAGCAAAACAAGCGTAGCCAGGTCAAGACGCCGGACAAAGTAGGGCCCGACACCCGGGCCAGGTTGCAGGCCATTTGCGGCCCAAGCAGCCTTAGCCGTTGCACCAATCCTTGCCCCACAAGCTGACAATGCAAGCCAGCAGAGGCCTGTAAAATGCCTATAAATGAATATCAAATACAATTGATATTCTTGACTGGCTATCTTTAAGCCTTTTAGAATTTCTTCAGTTCCACAAAACCATCAGGGACTACCCGAAGTGGCCAGCCCCGGGCTCGACGCACCTATTTGGTGCGAAAATCAAGGCCTTAAATTTCTAATTAGGGGCTAAACACTACCGGTAGTGCTTGTAAAAGTCGCAAGCACTATATATAGTGCCTCCACGTCCTTGGAGTAATCGCTCTTAGGCATTGAACGGCTTGTGATTTGAACGATCCCAAGCCGCCCCGTTTCAAAACGACCGGCCCACACATTGCCGCCCCCCGAATTTCACGAAAGCTCACAATTAAAAAACTCATGCCCACCAGCTTGCCGGCTTTAAAGCTGCAAGCTGGAAGCGACGAAAGGAGTTACATGACAACGACTTTGAATTTAAGCCTGCACAAGTGCATGGCAGACTTCAGCAGCAGCGCCCGGAATGTTTTTAACGACATTGCGGCCGGTTTCCTACAAATCAGCCACAACGGTTTTGCCATGCTGGGCCTGGCCCTTGTGTTTGTGATGATCACCCTGACCGCCCGCCCCGACCTGCGCGAAGCCGGCGAAGTCCGCCTGATGGCGCTGCTTCTGGCGCGCCAGGAAGCCAGCATCGGCTTCACCGAACCAGGTGCGGTAGACCGCGCCACGGCCGCCAACCCCAAGGATTTGCCCAGCAAACAAGCGGCGGTGGCCTTCTGGTTGAGTAAAAAATACGCAGTAGCGCCCGAACCGCTGAGCGCGCTGGTGGCCCACGCCTTTGCGATCGGTGAAAAGTCCAAGCTTGACCCGACCCTGATTCTGGCCATCATGGCGATCGAATCCGGTTTTAACCCCTTTGCCCAAAGCCCGGTCGGCGCCCAAGGCCTGATGCAGGTGATGACCGGCGTGCACCACGACAAATATGCGCACTTCGGCGGACGCATGGCGGCTTTTGACCCGGTCACCAACCTTCGTGTGGGCGTTAAGGTGTTGCAAGAATGCATCTCCCGGGCCGGCTCGATTGAAGGTGGTCTGAAGTTTTACGTAGGCGCCGCCAATCTGGACGATGACGGCGGCTATGCCAGCAAAGTCCTGGCTGAACACGGGCGCTTACAGGCTGTTTTTGCCGGCAAGCGGCAGCCCTTTGACACCCTGGCCGAGCCCATGCCGATACCAGCTTCGTTCCAGTCTCCGGCCCCTGCTGAGAGTCCGCTCAAGGCTGAGCCGGTGGCCAAAGTCGCGCTGCTGGGCAACTAGGCCGATACGGCCTGTCAGCTACACTTCAAGGGTGCGCAACTGGCGATAGGCATGGGCGGTTGAAAAACAGCGCATGCTGACGTGGGACACCACTTGGAAGCGCACCGCTTGCGGGCTATTTAGCCCAAAGCGATCAGCCGTTCGCCTGGGCAGCCCTTGCTTCTCTTCCTTCATGGACCTTGAGGACAAGGAACACCGTCTTAAAGGACTGCCATGTACAACAGCCACCATCTGATTGAGCAAACCGACCCCGAACTCTGGGCTGCCATTCAGGCTGAAAACGCCCGTCAAGAGCATCACATTGAGCTGATCGCCAGCGAAAACTACGCCTCGCCCGCCGTCATGGCCGCGCAGGGCTCGCAGCTCACCAACAAATACGCCGAAGGCTACCCGGGCCGCCGCTATTACGGTGGCTGCGAGCATGTGGATGTGGCCGAACAACTGGCGATTGACCGCGTGAAGCTGATATTTGGCGCCGACGCCGCCAACGTGCAGCCGCATTGCGGCGCCTCCGCCAACATGGCGGTGTTTCTGGCCTTCCTCAAGCCCGGCGACACCATCATGGGCATGAGTCTGGCCGAAGGCGGTCACCTGACGCATGGCATGGCCCTGAACATGAGCGGCAAATGGTTCAAAGTGGTCAGCTACGGCCTGAACGCCAAAGAAGAAATTGACTACGACGACATGGAGCGCAAGGCCCATGAATCCAAACCCAAACTGATCATCGCCGGCGCTTCGGCTTATTCGCTGGGCATCGACTTTGCACGTTTTGCCAAGGTAGCCAAGGACGTGGGCGCCATTTTTCTGGTGGACATGGCGCATTACGCCGGCCTGATCGCCGCTGGGGTCTACCCCAACCCGGTGCCGCACGCCGACGTGGTGACCTCGACCACCCACAAGAGCCTGCGCGGCCCGCGCGGCGGCATTATTTTGATGAAATCCGAGCACGAAAAAGCCATCAACAGCGCTATTTTTCCCGGCCTGCAAGGCGGCCCCTTGATGCACGTGATTGCCGCCAAGGCGGTCGCTTTCAAGGAAGCGCTGGAGCCGGGCTTCAAAATTTACCAGCAGCAAGTCATCAAGAACGCGCAGGTCGTCGCCGAGACCTTGATCTCACGCGGCCTGCGTATTGTCAGCGGCCGCACCGAAAGCCACGTCATGCTGGTGGACTTGCGGGCCAAGGGCATCACCGGCAAAGAAGCCGAAGCCGTGCTGGGCAGCGCCCACATGACGATCAACAAGAACGCCATTCCGAACGACCCTGAAAAACCGATGGTCACCAGCGGCGTGCGCATCGGCACGCCGGCCATGACCACACGCGGCTTCAAGGACGAAGAAGCGCGCATGACGGCGCACCTGATCGCCGACGTGCTGGACAATCCACGCGACACGGCCAACATTGACGCCGTGCGCGCCAAGGTGCACGCGCTGACCAGCCGCTTCCCCGTCTACAAGTAATGACTCTTCATCGATGAAGTGTCCTTTTTGCGGCAACCTCGAAACCCAGGTCGTCGAGACCCGGATTTCTGAGGATGCAGACTTCATCCGGCGCCGCCGCCAGTGCAGCGCCTGTGAAAAGCGCTTCACCACCTATGAACGGCCTGACGTCAACTTTCCGGCCATCGTCAAAAAAGACGGCCGGCGCATCGAGTACAAGCGCAGCAAGATCCTCGAATCCATGAACCTGGCCTTGCGCAAACGCCCGGTGAGCACCGAGCAGGTGGACTCAGCCATTGAGCGCATAGAAGAAAAACTGCTCAACCTGGGTTTGCGCGAAGTGCCTTCAACCCGCCTTGGCGAGCTGGTCATGCGCGAACTCAAGAAACTCGACAAAGTCGCTTACGTGCGCTTTGCCAGCGTGTACCGCAGCTTTGAAGACATAGACGACTTCAAAAATCTGGTGGACGAAGTCCGGCGCTAAGGCACTTTAGTCACTAGGCACAAAGTTGGCCACCTAGCGCCAGCATTCAGCCACGCTGCGGGTGCCTTCTAACACGCCCCGCAGACCGGCTTGGTTGATCGTCAAACTACCGCAAACATCGCCGGTCATGCTGCCTTTGGGCACAGCCTGCAGGACATAGCTGTTCAGAGTAGCCTCGCTCACGCTCAGCTGGTAACGCACAGTGCCTTGCGAGGGGATCCCTTGCAGGCGCTGAGGCAGCCAGGGGACAGCATTTGCCGGGCTCAGGTACTGGCCGTTGGCACTGTAGTAACGCTCCATGAAGTGCTGCGACTCGAGCAAGGCGGCCATGGCTTCAGTGCGGTGACCCCTTTGTACATAACGCGTGTAAGCGGGCAGCGCCACCGCTGAGAGCACACCCATGATGACCAGCACCACCAGCAATTCGACCAAAGAAAAACCGGCGAGCCGGAACTGCCGGCCTGAGGATGCGCTTTGAAATACTTGAGGTTTCATGATGCGGGCGGATTGATGATGCGCATCCAGACGCGGTCTGCCAGCGTGCCGGCATCGCCGGGAGCAGCGCGTTGAATAGAAAGTCGGCATTGCAGCCATACCACCGCACCGCTCCGGGCACCCGGCCGGATTTCGCGGTAGTCCGGACTGAAGCCACGCGCCGTGATGACGTAGACGTCTGCGCTGCCCACGGACGCGCCGTTTTGCAGCAAGGGCAGCGCCTGACGCTCCACCACGCACTGCGGCAGCACATGCGGTACAAAAGTGCTGTCCAAAGATTCGACAAAGGCTTGTGCCACGCTGGTCAGCGATGCGAATGCGCCACCTGAACCCGACCAGGTTTGCGGATTGGCCCAGCCGGGTGCGGCCGTAGCGTTGATGGGTATGAGCGCAGCTTCTTGCAAGCTGCTGACCCGTTGAGCGTCTGCCAGCAAGAGTTGACTCTGGCAATAGCGCAAAGCGGCCTCGGCATACTGCTCGGCCAGCCAATGCATTCGAACGTTATGGCTGACCCGTTCATTGGAGCTGGCGTTGCGCAAGCTGGCCGCAGACGTCAAGCCGATGACCACCAGCATGACCAGCACGATGATGAGTGAAGCGCCTTGCCTGCGCGCTAAATTCATGTGAAGCCGGCTCATCAGGGTGTCTTGCTGCGCAAGGCGATGGTGCTGAAATAAACGCGCCTCAAACGCCCGTCTGCAGCAGTCCGGCGAACCCCGTCACAGTCGAGGTAGGACTGCCAGGCGGCGTCTTCTGCCTTGGCCGGTGCCTCACTGCTGCGCATCAGCAAGCACACCCGCACACTCATGACGCGGCTGAAATCGGCGCCGCCGGCTTGTGTGTAGCGAATCAGCTGAGGCGTAGCGCCGCCGTCAGATTGACCGTACCAAAACTGCAAACGCTCGACGTTGTCCACCAGCGGTATGGTGCTGTTGCCACTGCTGCACCGCAGCTCGCTGCGCCCTGGGCTGCTGCTGCCGACACCGTAGCGGTTGAAGGTGATCCCGTTTTGACTGGCAGGCAAGGCCTCGCCAGCGCAATCGGTCCCCTTGCCCTTAGACACGACCGAGTTGTAGAGATCAACTTCGTAAGCTATTTCAATGGAAGGTGTTCCGCCGCCGCTGGCGCAAGTCGAAGGGTTGGTCGAAGGCGCGGCGCTAAATCCTTTGTCGCAGCCAAACACTGCGCGCCCGTCATAGCCTTGATTAAATACCCGCGTGTCCGCGTTCATGCTAGTGGGCAATGCATAGCCGGCCATCAGCAATTCGCGCGTCAGAATGCGCAAGCCGATTTGTGCGTCCTCGTCCATTTGCGCTACGGCCGATTGCAAACGACCCGTTTGAGCATTGCTCAGGTAAGAGGCCAGCACCGCACCCACCACCACCACCAGCCCGATGGCCAGCGCCACCAATATTTCTATCAGGGCAAAGCCTGTGCCGTCAGGGAGCGTGGGCCAGCGTTTCATGGATGAACCCGGAAATAGTTACAGCGAATGCTGGTGTCGCCCAGAGCCAGCCCTGCGGGGCACTCCCTGGCCGGCGCGGTGGTTTCATCGGCCTTTGCCAGCAGCGGGTCACGCCAGGCCAGCCACACATCGGCAGCGCTGAAGGCAGCCTGCCTTTGCACAAACACCGAGCCTTGCGGAAGCGCTGCACGCGCCAACACACGCCACTGCGCCAGGTCCATGGCCGCCAGTTCAAGTGGGCTGCAAGCGCTGTTCGGTTCGTTGCAAAGCTGCGCCGGCAGCGCCGGGCTGTCTGATTGGGCGGCAAAACTGGCCTTGAAGTCATAGGCCTGGGCCGCAAAGCCAGCCGGGTTGGCCCGCATGCGCTCGCTGATCTCCACAGCCAAGGTCAAAGCCTGGGCGCGGTATTGGCTCATCTTGGTATAGCGCAAAGCGGCCGCATTGGCGCTGGCCAAAGCCAGCAAAGCCACCGCCGACAAGAGCATGGCGACCAGCACTTCGATGAGCATGAAACCGCGCTGCCTTGGCATCATGAACTGCAGCTTGTTGCGCCGGCCAAGGCCAGGCGGGGCCGGCCCTGGGACGACATGCAAACCCAGCGCTGACTGTTGGCGGGCACAGGCGCGGTGGGTGTGAACTTGAAACTCTGGCTGGCCGGACTGGCCATGCCCGTGGGTCTGAAGCTGAAACTGTTTTTGTCATTGGCCGGGTTGTCGCTTTCGATGGACGCCATGCCCAACTGGCGCGTCTGCACCCGCAAAATCTCATCGCTGCCGTCCACAAACGCGGTGTTGCCACCGTCAACAAACACGA
>JBIKHX010000033.1:0-11427 GCA_044361945.1 Polaromonas sp.
CCGTGCGAAGCTTTGGGGACCTGCTCGCCCCTTGATTCGCCCAGCCATTTCCAAAGCTTCAGATACCCGCTGAACTCGCTTTTTTCGTCATCAAACTTGGCGTGCGCCTGGTCGGCCTGGGTCTGTTTGTCCATGGGCCGGTCGCGCACGTCTTGCACGCTGAGCGCGCTGGCGATCACCATCACTTCGTCCAGGGCGCTACGGTCTTTGGCATCCAGGATCATGCGGCCTACGCGCGGGTCCAGCGGCAGTTTGGCCAACGTGCGGCCTACCGGCGTGAGTTCGTTGTCGTCGTCCACCGCACCGAGTTCGGCCAGCAGCTGGTAGCCGTCGGCAATGGCGCGGCGTTGCGGCGGCTCGATGAAGGCGAAGTCTTCCACCGCGCCCAGGTGCAGCGCCTTCATGCGCAAGATCACCGCAGCCAGCGAGCTGCGCAAAATCTCGGGGTCGGTAAAACGCGATCGCCCTAAATAGTCTTGCTCGTCGTACAGGCGAATGCAGATGCCGTCTGCTACGCGGCCGCAACGTCCGGCGCGCTGGTTGGCCGCAGCTTGCGAGACCGGCTCGACCATCAGCTGCTCGACCTTGTTGCGAAAGCTGTAGCGCTTGACGCGGGCCGTGCCGGCGTCGATCACATAGCGGATGCCCGGCACGGTGAGCGAGGTTTCGGCCACGTTGGTGGCCAGCACGATGCGCCGGCCGCTGTGGCCTTCAAAGATGCGGTCTTGCTCGGCCTGGCTCAGGCGGGCAAACAGCGGCAGCACTTCGGCGTTGCGCAACATGGGCTGGTGGGCCAGGTGTTTGCGCAGGTGGTCGGCGGCTTCACGAATCTCGCGCTCGCCCGGCAGAAAAATCAAAATGTCACCCGCGCTGTGCGGGCTGCGCCAGAGCTCGTCCACGCCGTCGGCAATTGCGTCGTTCAGGTCGTAGTCGCGGGATTCTTCGTAAGGGCGATAACGCTGCTCTACGGGGAACATACGGCCCGACACCATGATGACGGGTGCCGGAATTTTGTGCCCCCACGTTTCGCGCTGCGCGTCGTCGCTGCCCCCCGAGGGGGCGTCGCCAGGCTTGGGACGGCCCGGCGCCGGGCTTGAAGACGCAAAGTAATCCGCAAAGCGCTGCGCGTCGATCGTTGCCGAAGTGATGATGACCTTGAGGTCTGGCCGGCGCGGCAAGAGCTGGCGCAGGTAGCCGAGCAAAAAGTCGATGTTCAGGCTGCGTTCGTGCGCCTCGTCAATGATGATGGTGTCGTAGGCGCGCAGTAGCGGGTCGGTTTGCGTCTCGGCCAGCAAAATGCCGTCGGTCATCAGCTTGACCGAGGCATCACGGCTCAGGCGGTCCTGAAAGCGCACTTTGAAACCAACCACCTCGCCCAGCGGCGTCTTGAGTTCTTCGGCAATGCGCTTGGCCACACTGGAGGCGGCGATACGCCGGGGCTGGGTGTGGCCGATCAGCGGACCGCGCCCGCCGGGGTAATTGAGCTTGCCGCGGCCCATGGCCAGGGCAATCTTAGGCAGCTGGGTGGTCTTGCCCGAGCCGGTTTCACCGCAGACGATGACCACCTGGTGCGCAGCAATGGCGGCCGTGATTTCGTCGCGCTTGCCCGACACCGGCAGCGATTCGGGGAACTCAATGACCAGGGATGGGGGTGAAATAGCAGACAAGCAGGCAACTTAGGTGAAAATCGGCACAAAGGTTTTGATAGCAAAGCCTCTTCATACAAAGAAACCATGTCCGCCGTTTTCAATTTTACCTTTGTACCCTGGTTCCGCTCGGTGGCCCCTTACATCCACTTGCACAGGGGCAAGACCTTTGTGGTCGGCATGGCCGGCGAAGCCATTGCGGCCGGTAAGCTGGCGCACATTGCCCAAGACCTGGCGCTGATCCAGAGCATGGGCGTGAAGATCGTGTTGGTGCACGGCTTTCGCCCGCAGGTCAATGAGCAGCTGCTGGCCAAGGGCCACGAGGCGCAGTATTCACACGGCATGCGCATTACCGATTCTGTGGCGCTGGACTGCGCGCAAGAAGCCGCCGGCCAGCTGCGCTACGAGATTGAAGCGGCCTTCAGCCAGGGCCTGCCCAACACGCCCATGGCCGGCTCGACGGTACGCGTGATCTCGGGCAACTTCATCACCGCCCGCCCGGTGGGCATTGTCGACGGGGTTGATTTCAAACACTCGGGCTTGGTGCGCAAGGTGGACACCGTGGGAATTCGGCGTACCCTGGAATTTGGCTCGATGGTTCTGCTTTCACCTTTCGGCTTTTCGCCGACCGGGGAAGCCTTTAACCTGACCATGGAAGAAGTGGCCACCAGCGTGGCTATTGAGTTGCAGGCCGACAAACTGATTTTTCTGACTGAGATTCCCGGCATCCGAATCGATCCCGCACAGCCGGCCAGTGACGACAACCCGATAGACACCGAACTGCCGCTGGCTGCCGCCAAAAAACTGCTGGCTGATCTTCCCGACGCCCAACAACCCAGCGACACGGCCTTTTATTTGCAGCACTGTGTCAAAGCCTGCCAGCACGGCGTCGAGCGCAGTCACATCCTGCCATTTGCCACTGACGGCGCTCTGCTGCTAGAAATCTATGTGCACGACGGCATCGGCACCATGGTGATTGATGAGAAGCTCGAAAGCCTGCGCGAAGCCACCATCGACGATGTGGGCGGCATATTGCAACTGATAGCGCCTTTTGAAAAAGACGGCACCCTGGTCAAGCGTGACCGCACCGAGATTGAACGCGACGCCGGCTTGTACACCGTGATCGAGCACGACGGCGTGATCTTCGGCTGCGCAGCCCTCTACCCTTACCCCGAAGCCAAAACCGGTGAGATGGCAGCGCTGACGGTGTCGCCGCACACACAAAGCCAGGGTGACGGCGAACGCATGCTCAAGCGCATTGAGCAGCGCGCCCGCGCTGCCGGCCTGCAAAGCATTTTTGTGCTGACCACCCAAACCATGCACTGGTTTTTAAAGCGCGGCTTCAAACCGGCGGAGATCGATTGGCTGCCCGAAGCGCGTATGCGCAAGTACAACTTGAACCGCAAAAGTCAGGTGCTGGTCAAACAACTGGGCCCTTGAGCGCGACCCTGGTGACGGGGTCTCTGTGGGGATCGCTCAGTTACGGCGGCGCCACAAACTGCGCAGCAGAACCAGGGCTGCGAATGAAATGGCAGCAAAAGCCACAAATGACCAGTTGGCAATCGACAGGCTCAAAAATGTCCAGTCCACTTTGCTGCAATCACCGCTGCCTTTGAAAATCATCGGAATGGCGCGTTGCAGGGGGAAGGTTTCGATCATGCCGTAGAAGTCCCGGCCGCAAGAGGCGATTTGGGGCGGGTACAACTGCAGCCAGCTTTGGCGTGCAGCCACAAAGGCCCCGAAAAGCGTGGCCACCATAAGCAGTGACAACCCAGTCAGGAGCGAACCAGGCCTGCGAGCCAGCGAAGACAATCCAGCGATCAACATCACCAGCAACAAGGCGTAACGCTGAACAATGCACATCGGGCAGGGTTCGAGCCCGACCCCATGCTGCAAATACAGGCCAAAAGCCAGCATCAAGAAACTGACCAGCGAAATCAAGCCCAACGCACGGCGCGGCAAATGGGTTCTGCGGTCAGAAAACATAGGGAAATGAGGGCCGATTGAGCTGCGCACGGCGTTGAAGAACACCCGGCGCGCAGCCTGCAAAGCAGCAGTTTATGAAATTACTGTTTGCCGGCGGCAGCGTTGCTGATCGTTTCATCCAGCGCCTTGCATGATGGCGCGCAAACGGCCTGGGCTTTACCCAGAACTTTGCGGGTACCCATCATGGAGCGCGGGCGATGCTTGCCGCACATGAAACAGGACATGGTCGCGCTGCCAAAAGAGGTGGTTGCCACGAAGGGCGAGCCGGAAACTTTGGACTTGTAGCGCAGGCCGTCAGGTAGAACGGCGGTTTTGGTTTCAGATCTTGCCACGGGCGGTGCCTACTTTCGGTTAACGCTCAAGGCGTTGTGGGGCTTGCATAGCTTGACTTAAAAAACCACGGTATCTTTGCGCTTTTTCAAGTCTTGAATCTTATTTTAACGCTGAACGCCCAAGCTTGACCTGAGAAGGCTGTAACTTTGGTAGATGACATCGCAAAACGGCATGGCACGGGGGTAAAACCGCCAGAATGGTGGCTCGCAGACAAAGATCCATAAAATAGACCGCTTATTTGGCCGTCTCCCCCTTTGGCCCTTTTGCTTTTAAGAAAGAATTTCATGGCACGCCTTGTCAACTGCATCAAACTCGGCACGCAAGCCGAAGGGCTTGATTTACCCCCTTACCCCGGCCCGCTGGGCAAGCGCATCTGGGAAGAAGTCAGCAAGCCAGCCTGGGCCGAGTGGATGAAACAGCAAACCATGCTGGTCAACGAAAATCGACTGAACCTAGCTGACGCGCGAGCCCGCCAATACCTGGCCCGGCAGATGGAAAAGCACTTTTTTGGCGACGGCGCAGACGCCGTGGCCGGCTACGTTCCGCCAGCGGCTTGACCCCTTGACGCCCTCGCTGATGGCGTGCCAGGCCGAGGGCACACTTTTCAGCCCTTGCTTTGGCAAGCGCTTGCGCAGCTGATACGGCATCGGCGTGCAGACACCCCCACTCTTTATGCAGAGCTGCGGTCTACCGCAGGCCTGGGCCGGCCAGCCGCAATGGTGCGTTTTGGAAACCGGTTTTGGCATGGGCTTTAATTTTTTGAGCACCTGGCAAGCCTGGAAAGCCGACCCCGATAGGCCCCGCATATTGCACTTTTCTGCATGCGAGCCGTTGGCGGTCAGCCCCAGTGATTTACTCAAAGCAGCAGCCGCCCTGCCCGGGCTTTTGCCATTGGCCCAGCAACTGGCGGCACAGTGGCAGGGTTTGCTGCCAGGCCTGCACCGGCTGAGTTTTGAAAACGGTCACGTGCTGCTGAGCTTGGGCATCGGAGACGCCCAAGACATGCTCAAGGTGCAAAGCATGGCCGCAGACAGCGTTTTTCTCACCGGCTTGCGCCCGCAGCATCCAGCGCCCGGGTGGGAACTCAATACGATCAAAGCTGTGGCCCGTTGTTGCCGACGCGGTACCCGGCTGGCCGCCCGTGAAGTGGTACCCGTCATGCTGGAAGGTCTCAAGCAATGCGGCTTTGAGCTCATCAAATCCACCGGCTTACCGGCTGATGCACACATGCTGCATGCACTTTTCAACCCCGGCTGGGAACCTAAAACTCCTCGACAAATAACCAGGCCTTTGCCCAGCGAGGCTATGCGCTGCGTGGTGATTGGTGCCGGTTTGGCCGGTGCATCATGTGCCGCCAGCCTGGCCAGACGCGGCTGGCAGGTGACGGTGCTTGACGCCCGCAGGACTGTGGCCGCTGGTGCCTCCGGCTTGCCGGCGGGCATGCTGGCGCCGCATGTTTCACCGGACGACAGCGTCTTGTCCCGGCTGTCACGCCAGGGTTTGCGCGCCACTTGGCAAACAGCCCGCAGCCAGCTGCGTGAAGGTTTGGACTGGCAAACCTGCGGCGTGTTGCAGCGACGTTTTGACAGCAGCGGCGCCCCGCCCGCCAACTGGCCTGAAGCAGGCGAGTGCTGGAGCCGGATTGCCACAGCGGCAGACGGCGCAATACCCGCGCCCGACAGCGCTTTATGGCACGGCGCCGGGGGTTGGATCAAACCGCAAAAGCTGGTTCATGCGCTGCTCGCCGGGGCAGGCATACGCACCTGTCTGGGCGTAAAGATAGACCGATTGCAACGCATGCCGGGACTTGAGCCGCTCTGGCAGGTTCAAACAGCTTCGGGCCAATGCATCGCCGAAGCCACGCTGGTGGTGCTGGCGGCCGGCTTTGACAGTGCAGCCCTGCTCAAAAGCAGCCAGATGGACGACAGCTTGACAACCGCCATGCCCCTACAAGCCATACGCGGCCAGCTAGCCTGGGGCGTGGTGCCGCGTGACGCCATCTTGCCGGCCACTCCCGTGAACGGTGACGGCAGCTTTATTCCTTCTTTTCCGGCTCCTCGAGACCCTGCCGGTGGGCCGGGGCAAGACCTGGTGTCTCATTGGTTAATGGGCGCCAGTTATGAGCGTGACCTGAGCAATGACGACATCAAGGCCGCAGATCAGCTGGCGCTGTTGGGCCGCTTAAGGCATTTGCTGCCTGCCACAGCAGCGTCCTTGACGCCTGCATTTGAAGACGGGCGGGCGCTGGCCTGGGCCGGTGTGCGCTGCGCGTCACCCGATCATTTGCCTCTGGTCGGTGCGCTAGACGAGACCGCTCTGCCTGGCGTTCATGTTTGCACCGCCTTGGGCTCTCGCGGTCTGACCTTTGCCGTGCTGTGCGCTGAGCTGCTGGCAGCCTGGCTGCATCAAGAGCCGCTGCCGCTCGAAAAGCGGCTGGCAGACTCATTGCGCGCCAGTCGATTTCAAAAGATCTGAGCTCCCGTCTTTTGCCTGAATAAGCTAATGCGCATAAGCGTAGAAGAAAACTGTCGTTTGAACTGACGCAGGCTTCTTCTACAGTTTCCGCTTATGCATGAGTTCGCTTTTATTTTGTCCGGCTTTGCCGTGGGCCTGATCGTCGGCTTGACCGGGGTGGGTGGCGGCTCCTTGATGACACCTTTGTTGATTTTCGGCTTTGGCATCAAGCCACATCTGGCCATTGGCACCGATTTGCTGTTCGCGGCCTTCACCAAAATGGGCGGCACTGTCAGCTTGGCGCGCCGTCGTCTGGTGCCTTGGCGCTTGGTGGCCACGCTCAGCATGGGCAGCATCCCGGCAGCCTTGGCCACGCTCTATGTTTTGCACAGGATAGGCCCGGCCAACCCCTTGGTGCAAAAAACCATGACATTGACGCTGGGCGTCGCTTTGCTCCTGACCGCGCTGGCCACAATGTACAAAGCCATACGGGGTAAGCAGGTACCGCGCCAGATAGCGCAGCATCAATTGGCTTCAGCAACCCGGCCCCGCCACTGGAGCTTGCCGCTATTGTTTGGCGCCTTGATTGGCACCCTGGTCACACTCACCTCGGTGGGTGCCGGTGCGATTGGCGTGACTGCGCTGATGCTGCTTTACCCTTTGCTGCCGCTGCCACGCATTGTGGCGGCCGACATTGCTTACGCCGTGCCACTGACTTTGGTGGCTGGATTAGGTCATGCATCTTTGGGTTCTGTTGACTGGCCACTGCTGAGCTTGCTGCTGACCGGCTCTTTGCCGGGTATCTGGCTGGGCTCGCAACTGGTGCACAAAACGCCCGACCGCGTCATTCGCTCTCTCTTGTCCGTGTTGCTGGCCTATGCCGGCGTCAAACTCATTGCTATCTGACTTTTTACTTCTGCGACATGTACCAATACACCGAATTTGACCGCGCCTTTGTGCAGGCCCGCGCTGACCAGTTCCGCGACCAGCTCACGCGCTGGCAGGCCGGGCAACTGCCTGAAGAAGAGTTTCGCCCGCTGCGCCTGCAAAACGGCTGGTATGTGCAGCGCTATGCGCCCATGCTGCGGGTGGCAGTGCCCTACGGCGAGCTGTCCAGCGCCCAGCTGCGCGTGCTGGCCCAGATTGCCCGCGACTACGACCAGCCACAGCCCGAATTGCTGCGCGCCGCCCAGGCCAAGCAGGACTTGCTGGGGCCGGTACAAAGCGGCGAGCGCGTCATCAGCTCCAAACTAACTTCCGGCTACGGGCACTTCACAACGCGCCAGAACGTGCAGTACAACTGGATACCACTGGACAAATCAGCCGACGTGATGGACCTGCTGGCCAGCGTCAACATGCACGGCATCCAGACCAGCGGCAATTGCATCCGCAACATCACCAGCGACGAGCTGGCCGGCATTGCGGTGGACGAGATTGCCGACCCACGCCCCTTTGGCGAGATCCTGCGCCAGTGGAGCACGCTGCACCCCGAGTTCGCATTTTTGCCGCGCAAATTCAAGATCGCCATCAGCGGCGCTGTGGAAGACCGGGCCGCCACCGCCTGGCATGACGTCGGCCTGTACCTGATTCGCAATGCTGAAGGCGAACTCGGCTTCAAAGTGCAAGTCGGCGGCGGCATGGGTCGCACGCCCGTCATCGGCAGCGTGATCCGTGAGTTCCTGCCCTGGCACCAGGTGATGAACTACATCGAGGCCATCGTGCGCGTTTACAACCGCTACGGCCGGCGCGACAACATTTACAAGGCGCGCATCAAGATTCTGGTCAAGGCTGAAGGCCAGCGCTACTTCGACGACGTGGAGGCCGAGTACCGCCAGATCATGGATCACGACGGTGGCCCGCACACCATCACGCAAGCTGAGCTGGACCGCGTCACGGCCTGCTTTGTGCCGCCGACACTGAACTGCGACCGCAAGAGCGCCGACGCCAAAATCGCCAACATACTGCGTGCCGCCGCTGAGGACGACATCGAGTTCGGCCGCTGGCTCAAGCAAAACGTGCGCGCCCACCAAAACCCCGATCTGCGGGCGGTCACCCTGTCGTTCAAACGCCTGGGCCAGGCCCCTGGCGACGCCACGGCCGACCAACTCGCGGTGGCAGCGGACCTGGCTGAAAAGTTCAGCGCCGGTGAGGTGCGCGTGACGCACGACCAGAACCTGCTGCTCCCCTGGGTCGCTTGCGACCAGTTGCCCGAGCTCTGGCGCGCTGCGCGCAAGGCCGGTTTTGCCAAGCCGAACATCCGCCTGCTGACCGACATGATCGCCTGCCCGGGCGGCGACTTTTGCGCGCTGGCCAATGCGCGTTCGATCCCGATTGCCGAGGCCATCACCGAGCGCTACCAGGACATGGACGAGCTGCATGACCTCGGCGAGATCGACCTGCACATCAGCGGCTGCATCAACTCCTGCGGCCACCACCACAGCGGGCACATCGGCATTTTGGGCGTGGACAAAGACGGCCTCGAGTGGTACCAGGTGTCGCTGGGTGGCGCTGACGGCTCGACCCTGAGCGGCACGGCGGTGCCTGGCAAGGTGGTCGGCCCGTCGTTCTCGGCCTCTGAAGTGCCTGAAGTCATTGAAGCCGTGCTCGAAACCTACCGCCAGCAACGCGAAGCCGGCGAGACCTTCATCGCCACGCTGCGCCGCGTTGGCATGGAGCCCTACAAGGCAGCCGCCAAAGCCGCCCGCCTGCCCGCTTCGGTTTGAGCCGTCTGAAATAAAACAATATGAAATTAATCACCTCCACCGAGCATCAGGACGCCGGCACGCAGACCGACGCCGTGCAACTGGCCAACGACGCCGACCCGATGAGCCTGCCGCTGGCCGGCGTGGCGCGCATTGACTTGCACTTCCCCAAGTTCACCGACGGCCGCGCCTACAGCCAGGCTTTTTTGCTGCGCCGCCGCCGCGAGTTCAAGGGCGAGATTCGCGCCACCGGTGACGTGCTGGTGGACCAGCTGGCCCAAATGCAACGCAGTGGCTTTGACGTGGCCGTGCTGCGCGCTGACCAGCCGCTGGCCGTGGCCGAACGCGTGCTGGCCAGCAACCCCGGCTTTGGCGTTGGCCGCTACCAGGGCGACGCGGTTCAAGTGGCACCGCACTTTGCGCTGGCCGAAGAGCACACCCCGCTGACATGAGTGCCCTGACCCTTTACGCCAAGGCCTCGGCCGACTTTGAGGCCAAGCTGGCCGAAACCAAAGTCATTTTGCAAAACGCCGCGCAGACCTTTTCGCCGCTGACGCAGGCCTCCAGCCTGGGCGCTGAAGACATGGTCATCACCCACCTGCTGAGTGAGACCGGCATCGCCTGCAGCGTGTTTGTGCTGGACACCGGCCTGCTGCATTCGCAAACCCTGGGCCTGATCGAGCGCATCGAAGCGCGCTATGACCGCCCCGTGCTGGTGTTCCGCCCGCAGGCTGAAATGGCCAGCGCCTTTGTCAGCGCGCACGGCGACCAGGCCATGTACGAGAGCGTGGACCTGCGCAAGCAATGCTGCGGCATCCGCAAGATGGAGCCGCTGGGCCGGGCGCTGGCTGGCCACAAGGGGTGGCTGACTGGCTTGCGGCGCGAGCAATCCAACGCACGCGCCGAAGTTCAATTCGTCGAGCACGAGCTGGTCGGCCAGGCCGGCGAGCGCGCCAAGGTCAACCCGCTGGCGCGCTGGACGACGGGCGATGTATGGCATTTCATGGCGCTGCACAGCATTCCCTACAACCCGTTGCATGACGAGTTCTTTCCGAGCATCGGCTGCGCACCCTGCACCCGCGCTGTCACCCTTGGCGAAGACATCCGCTCCGGCCGCTGGTGGTGGGAACAAGAAAGCGCCAAGGAGTGCGGCCTGCACGTGGCTGGGGAAACCGCCGCCATTTCATCCATCATTCCCATCAAAGAGATCGCCGCGTGAACGCCCGAACCGAACCCCAAGTGCTGAGCCAGCTCAGCAACGCCCACCTGGACGCACTGGAAGAAGAAGCCATCTTCATCCTGCGTGAAGTTGCTGCCGCCTTTGAGCGGCCTACCCTGCTTTTTTCGGGGGGCAAGGATTCGCTGGTGCTGCTCAAGTGCGCTGAAAAAGCCTTCATGGACAGCAGCCGCGGCGGCAAGATTCCCTACCCGCTGCTGATGATCGACACCGGTCATAACTTTCATGAAGTGACTGACTTCCGCGACTACCGCGCCAAGCAACTGGGCGCTGAGCTGGTGGTGCGCAGCGTGGAAGACTCCATGGCCCGCGGCACCGTGCGGCTGGCGCACCCGGGCGAGTCGCGCAATGTGCACCAGTCGGTGACACTGCTTGAGGCCATTGAAGAGTTCCGCTTTGACGCCCTCATAGGCGGCGCACGCCGTGACGAAGAAAAAGCCCGCGCCAAAGAACGCATTTTTTCGCACCGCGACGCATTTGGCCAATGGCAACCCAAAGACCAGCGGCCCGAGCTGTGGACGCTGTTTAACACCCGCCTGCAACCGGGTGAGCACTTTCGCGTTTTTCCCATCTCCAACTGGACTGAGCTTGACGTCTGGCAGTACATAGCGCGTGAAAGCATCGAGCTGCCATCGCTGTACTACGCGCACCAGCGTCAGGTGGTCGAGCGCAAAGGCCTGCTGGTGCCGGTGACCGAGATCACGCCGCTCAAGGCCGGCGAAACCGCTTTTGAGAAAACCGTGCGTTTTCGCACCGTCGGTGACATCACCTGCACCTGCCCGGTGGCCAGCACGGCCGCCACAGCCGGCGAGATTGTGCTGGAAACGCTGAGCGCCGACGTCAGCGAACGCGGCGCCACGCGCATGGACGACAAAACATCCGACGCTTCCATGGAAAAGCGCAAAAAAGAAGGTTACTTTTAATGAGCACGACTCTTGAAATGCAAACCACTGAAGCGCCGGTCAACGCCGCCCAGGACACCCGCGCAGCCCTGCGCTTTGTCACTTGCGGCAGTGTGGACGACGGTAAAAGCACGCTGATAGGCCGGCTGCTGGTAGACAGCAAAACC
>JBIKHX010000299.1:0-3426 GCA_044361945.1 Polaromonas sp.
CCAGCAGGTCCCGCGCGCGTCGCAAGTTGTCGCGCAGGCTGCCGGCGCCATCGGTGCGGGGCGGCGCAAACATCGCATCCATGGCCGCCGGTGCAATCTGCGCGCGCCAAGGCTCCAAGATAGCCAACTCCTGCGGCCCGGGCAAGCCGCTGGCCTGGCAGTCTGTGTTGCCAAAAAGACCCCTGACGCGCTGATAGGCGCCGTAAAACATCTGGCGGTTCATCCATTCGTAGTCAATCGCCAAGCCCAGCGCTTCACGCACGCGCACGTCTTTGAACTTGTCCCGCCGGGTGTTGATGACGTAGCTCTGAAAGCCAGACGGTAAGCGGTGCTTGAACTCCCCCTTGACCAACTCACCGGAGTCAAACTTTTTACCATTGACACGGCGCGCCCAGTCACCGGCAGAGAAAAACCGCATCAAGTCAAACTCACCGGCCTTCAAGGCCTCAAGCTTGGCGGTGTTGTCTTTGTAAATTTTCACCGTGATGCGGTCAAAATTGCCCATACCGCGCCGCACATTGAGGTCTTTGGCCCAGTAAGCCGGATCACGAACATAAGTGATGTCTTTGCCAAAACGCACAGGGCCCACCCGGTAAGGGCCGCTGCCAATCGGTATGTCCATCACCACCGCGTCAAAGCGCTTGGGCTTACCACCTTCCAGGCCCCAGCTGCGACTGAACACGGGCAGGCCGCCCACTGTGAGGGGCAGTTCCCGGTTCGGTTTTTTAAAGCGGTAGCGCAGACTGCGCTCGCTCAAAATATCGATGCCGGCAACGTCTTCAAGCAGAGTTTTGTAAGCCGGTGAGGTGTAGGGGCCCATCAGCATGTCGTAGCTGTGCTTGACGTCTGCAGCCAAAACAGGTTCGCCGTTGTGAAAGCGCGCCTCCGGGCGCAGCACAAACGTCACGCTCATCCCGTCGGCAGCCACGCTCACGTCTTGTGCCAGCAAGCCGTAGCCTGAGGCAGTTTCATCGAGCGGGCCGGCCAGCAAAGCGTCAAACATCAAATCAGACAAATAAGCCGGCGCACTGCCTTTGATCGTGAAGGGGTTGTACTTGTCAAAAGTGGAGCTGCGCAAGTTACTCACCAGCCGCAATTCCCCGCCTTTGGGCGCAGCCGGGTTCACATAATCAAAGTTGCTAAAGTCAATCGGGTATTTCAGATCGCCCCACAGCGCATAGCCATGCGCAGCCCAAGCCGCGCCGTTGCCGGCCAAGACCGTCAAAGCTAGCAAAAAAGAGCACGAAACGCGGAAAAACCTCATGCGACAATTCTGCACCAACTCGCCGGCTCGGGTAACCCTCTTGCAGGGACGTCAGTAGACAAAAATTTAGAAAGACAAAACCATGGGATTTCTCACAGGCAAAAAACTGCTGATCACGGGCGTGCTGTCCAACCGCTCGATTGCCTACGGCATTGCCAAAGCCTGCCACGCCCAGGGGGCACAACTGGCTTTCAGCTATGTCGGCGAACGTTTTAAAGAACGCATCACCGAGTTTGCCGCTGACTTTGGCTCCACACTGATCTTTGATTGCGACGTGGGCGACGACGCCCAGATCGACAAATTGTTCGCCGACCTCAGCACTCACTGGCCCAATTTTGACGGCTTTGTGCACAGCATCGGCTTTGCCCCGCGCGAAGCCATTGCCGGCAACTTTCTCGATGGCCTGAGCCGGGAGGGCTTCAAAATCGCCCATGACATCAGCGCTTACAGCTTTCCGGCCATGGCCAAGGCGGCCCTGCCCTTGCTCAATCCTAAATCCGCACTGTTGACCTTGACTTACCTGGGCGCAGAGCGCGTCATCCCCAACTACAACACCATGGGTCTGGCCAAAGCCTCGCTGGAAGCATCGGTACGTTACCTGGCTGAAGCCGTGGGCCCCAAAGACATCCGCGTTAACGGCATCAGTGCCGGCCCCATCAAGACCCTGGCCGCCAGCGGTATCAAAGACTTCGGCAAGCTGCTCAACCTGGTGGCCAGCGCCTCACCGATCCGGCGCAACGTCACGATTGAAGACGTCGGCAACGTTGCCGCATTTCTGCTCAGTGACCTTGCCGGCGGCGTGACTGCCGAAATCACCTACGTGGATGGCGGATACAACAAGACCATGGGTGTGGTGGCGGACTGAGCGTTTGCCAGCCTGGGTCCATTGAGGCATTGCCGGGCTAATGTACTTCAATTAGCGCGATTCAAGTGAATCCCTGCTGCGACAAAGCGTTCTTATCGCTTGATTCGACTTTGTGATTTTCTGCTTTAAGTCTGAGCTTGTGGCGTACAAACCCCGATGAGATGGTGAGCGCTTGTGACCTCCGTGTTGCCTGATTAGACTGATTCGATTCAGTTTGCGTCATTGCGAAAGTCACACACCTATGAACGACCACTTTGCCCTTATACCAAGTCGCTACGAAGCCCCAAACTTTCGACTGTGCCTGCTACCGCTTGTATTGTCCATCGCCGGCCTGCTGATATCAGCCACCCTGACCCATGCCGCCGGCAGCGCCCCGCCCTTGATGCTGGCCAAGCTTTATCAACCGGGCGTGGCCCTGGCAGACTACTGGGCCAGTGAAAAATACGACGGTGTACGCGGCTACTGGGACGGGCGGCAATTGCTCACGCGCGGCGGTCAGCGCATTGCGGTGCCGGACTGGTTTGTGGCCAACTGGCCGGCCACGGCCATGGACGGCGAGTTGTGGGCTGGCAGAGGGCAATTTCAAAAAGTACTGTCCACGGCTATGTCGCAGTCGCCTGATGATGCGGCCTGGAAAGGCTTGCGCTTCATGGTGTTTGATTTACCTGCGCATGGTGGGCGCTTTACAGACCGCATTCCAGCGCTGAAGGCGCTGGTCGATCAAATCGGGCAGGCTTGGGTCCAAGCTGTGCCGCAGACCCGTTTGAGCGGCCCGCAGGCTTTACAAACACGCTTGAAACAAACTGTCGACGATGGTGGTGAAGGGATGATGCTTCACCGTGGCGCGTCGCTCTACGTGGGCGGGCGCAGTGATGACCTTCTGAAAGTCAAAACCCATGAAGACAGCGAAGCCAGGGTGGTCGGGCACGTACCAGGACAGGGCAAGTACGCCGGCCAGTTGGGCGCATTAATGGTTGAAATTCCCGCTGCCAAGGGGCAGCCCGCCTTGCGCTTTAAACTCGGCTCGGGTCTCAGCGATGAGCTACGCAAGCAGCCTCCGCCTGTTGGCAGCGTGGTGACTTACCGCTTTCGCGGCACCACCGACAGCGGCCTGCCCCGCTTTGCCACCTTCATGCGGGTGCGTGCTTCTATTGAGCTTTGACGCAATCAGCGTAATACCGCTTTTTGCCTTTGCTGTCTTCCTGCTCGACCAAACCGTGGATGTCGGTTTCAAAGCCCGGGCACTGTGAATTGAACTCGCGGGCAAACTTCAGGTAATCCACAATTTTCCGGTTAA
>JBIKHX010000300.1:0-3409 GCA_044361945.1 Polaromonas sp.
ACACGTTGGGTGTCCTTCATGGCTTGTTGATGTAGCCGGCGATTTCCAGGCCGTAACCTGTCATGCTGGGCATGCGGCGCGGGTTGCCCATGAGTCTCATTTTGTGAACACCGCAGTCACGCAAAATTTGCGCGCCTATGCCGTAAGAGCGCAAGTCCATGCGGCCGCGCTCAGGTGCGTGGCTGGCTTTGGCCGTGCCTTCAAATTGCGCCAGCAGTTGCGCGCCGCTTTCGCCGCAGTTCAGCAGTACCACCACGCCCCGGCCCTCGGCAGCCACGTGCTGCAGGCTTTGGTCCAGGCTCCAGGAGTGCATGGTGCGGCCGACTTCAAGTGCGTCAAACACCGACAGCGGCTCGTGCACGCGCGCGGCCACGGTTTCGTCTGCGGCCCACTGGCCTTTGACCAGCGCCATGTGCACGCCCTGGCTGGGCTTGTCTTTGAAAGCGTGCGCCGTGAATTCACCAAACGCTGTTTGCAGCGTACGGGTACCGATTTTTTCGATCAATGATTCATGCCGGCTGCGGTGTTCGATCAAATCGGCAATGGTGCCAATCTTCAGGCCATGCGCCTGGGCAAAAATCAGCAGGTCCGGCAGGCGCGCCATGGTGCCGTCGTCGTTCATGATCTCGCAGATCACCGATGCCGGAGAGCAGCCGGCCATGGCTGCCAGGTCGCAACCGGCTTCGGTGTGGCCGGCACGCATCAGCACGCCGCCATCGACTGCTTGCAGCGGGAAGATGTGACCCGGTTGCACCAGGTCGTCGACCTGGGCGTTTTTGGCCACGGCCGCTTGCACCGTGCGGGCGCGGTCTGCGGCTGAAATGCCGGTGCTCACGCCTTCTGCCGCTTCAATAGAGACGGTGAAGGCAGTACCTTTTTTATCACCGTTGCGCAAGGCCATGGGTGGCAGTTGCAGGCGCTCGCAACGTTCACGCGTGAGCGTCAGGCAGATCAGGCCGCGGCCGAAGCGGGCCATGAAGTTGATGGCCTCGGCGCTGACATGGTCGGCGGCCAGCACCAGGTCGCCCTCGTTTTCGCGGTCTTCTTCGTCAATCAGAATCACGATCTTGCCGGCCGCCATGTCGGCCACGATGTCTTCAACGGGTGAAACTTCAACTGTCATGCAAAGGCTTTCGGGGTGTCCTGGAGCATGCGCTCCACGTAGCGGGCGATCAGGTCGATTTCGAGGTTGACCTGGCTGCCGGATTGAAGCTGGCCCAAGGCCGTGTTCTCGACGGTATGAGGGATGAGGTTGATGCTGATCTCGCAGCCGGCCTCGTGGGCGGGCAAGTCGTTGACGAGGTTGACTGTCAGGCTGACGCCGTTGACGGTGATCGAGCCTTTGTAGGCTAAATACTTGCTGATACCGGCAGGCGCCAGAATGCGCAGCTCCCAGCTCTCTCCAACGCGGGCGAAATGCGTCACGCTGCCGATACCGTCCACATGGCCCGAGACAAAATGGCCGCCCAGACGGTCGTTGGCGCGCAGGGCTTTTTCGAGGTTGATGGGACCGGGCTCGGACAGGCCGCAGGTTTTGCGCAGCGATTCGGCCGACATGTCGATGGTGAACTGGTTGCGTGCGGCGTCCAGGTTGGTGGCGGTCATGCACGCGCCATTGAGCGCGATGCTGTCGCCAGGGCCGACGTCGTCGAGGTAGCCCGATGGCGTTTCGATGGTCAGTCGATTGCCATGGTCTAAAGAGCTGCCCAGGCGGTGGACAGCGACGATGCGCCCCACGCCGGTGATGATTCCGGTAAACATGCGCTATTTTCGCAGGTAAATGGGCCTGATCGGGCCCGGCTTAAAAATTGCCTCGTCCCAGGACCCGCGCCAGCAGCCTTAAGTCCGGTCCGATGCGCTCGGCAGACATGAATTCGAGGGCTACGGCATCTGCCAAGGCGGGTATCGCCGCCAGTGCCAGCATGCCCTGGCCCGGGCCGAGTAACTTGGGGGCAATGTAGACCAAAAACTCATCGACCAGACCTTCTCGCACCAGCGAGCCGTTGAGCTTGAAGCCGGCTTCCACATGCAGCTCGTTGATTTGCCGCTGACCGAGGTCGCGCAGCACGGCAGCCAGATCCACCTTGCCGTTGGAGCCCGGCAAGCAGTGCACGCTGGCGCCACGCGCTTGCAGAGCCCGGGTTTTGTCTGCGTCCTGGCTGGCGGTGTAGATCCAGACCTCTCCCGCAGGCGCAAAGATGCGAGCGTCCGAGGGCGTTTGCAGAGCGCTGTCGATGATGATGCGATGCGGCTGACGGCTGCATGGGACCAGGCGCACATCCAGGCCGGGGTTGTCTTGCAACACGGTGCCTATGCCAGTGAGAACGGCCGAGGCGCGGGCGCGCCAGGCATGGCCGTCGGCACGGGCCTCGGGCGAGGTGATCCATTGGCTTTGGCCGTTGGCCAAAGCGGTGGTGCCGTCCAGTGAGGCGGCGGTTTTCATACGCACCCAGGGCGTTTGCCGCAGCATCCGGCTGAAAAAGCCGATGTTCAATTCCCTTGCGGCCTGCTCACCGGCGCCTACCTCGACCTCGATGCCGGCAGCGCGCAACCGCTCAAAGCCCCGGCCGGCGACCAGCGGATTGGGGTCGGCGATAGAGGCAAAAACCCGGGTGATGCCGGCGGAAATCAGTGCATCGCAGCACGGTCCTGTGCGGCCCTGGTGGGCGCAGGGCTCGAGCGTTACGTAAGCCGTGGCGCCGGCGGTGGCGTGGGCCCGGGCAGCGGCGTCGCGCAGCGCCATCACTTCGGCGTGCGCACCGCCAACGGCCTGGGTGTGGCCCTTCCCGATCACTTCACCGCCGGCCGAAACCAGCACACAACCCACAGCCGGGTTGGGTGCGCTGAGGTTTTGGGCCAGACGGGCGAGTTCTAGAGCAAGGTTGATCACTGTGTCAGTTTAGCGTGCGGCCCGGCGCTGTCTGTTCGGGCAGGACGGCCTGCAGCAAAGCGCCGGGCGTCCATTAGCCGCTTCAAAATAATTTTTAGGTATTAAAAACTTTACAAAAATATTGATTAATAAGTACTATTTAACCTATGCAACGTGAGCTCATGGGTGTGACTTTGATGGAGTGTCTGATCTCTTTGGCGATCATGGCCATCTTGAGCGTGCTGGCTGTGCCCAGTTTCAGGGACCTGCTGGCCAGACGCACGGTGCTGGTAACGGCGGAGGCCCTGGTTGACGACCTGCGCTTTGCCCGGACTGAAGCGCTCAAGCGAGGCGGCCAGGTGTCGGTGTGCAGCTCCGCCAACGGCCTGGCTTGCAGCCAGAGCGCTGTTTGGGTGGAAGGTTGGATCGTGTTTGTTGACGGTGGCACCACCGCGTTTGTGGACGTCAGCGATGAGATTTTGCGGGTGCAGACGCGCCAGTTGGGCATGGCGTCCATCGAAAGCGACAACCCGGCCAATG
>JBIKHX010000301.1:0-3406 GCA_044361945.1 Polaromonas sp.
CGCCGCATCGCCGAGATCACCGCTGAAGTCGAAATCGGCAAGATCTACGAAGGCCCGATCACCAAGCTGCTGGACTTCGGCGCCCTGGTCAACCTGCTGCCAGGCAAAGACGGCCTCTTGCACATCAGCCAGATCGCTCACGAGCGTGTTGAGAAAGTCTCTGACTACCTCAAAGAAGGCCAGATCATCCGCGTCAAGGTCATGGAGACGGACGAAAAAGGTCGCGTCAAGCTGTCCATGAAGGCGCTGCTCGACCGTCCAAGCCAGCAGAACGATCAGGGCTAAGCCCGCTTGATCAGTGCCGCCGGTTTGAACGACTGGCGGCGCGGTCAGCTTGCACACCAAACTCGCATGAGAGCTGTTGAAATCACCGCTTACGGCGCACCCGAAGTGCTTCGGATGGGTGAACGCGCATCCGCGCAAGCGGGTGAGGGCGAGGTCTTGATCCGCGTGGCAGCCAGCGGAGTGAACCGCCCCGACGTGCTGCAGCGCACCGGCAATTACCCGGTGCCGCCGGGCGCGTCAGACATTCCCGGCCTGGAAGTCGCCGGCGAGGTCATCGCCGGTGACGCCGCCGCCATGGCCGCTGCCGGGTTCAAGCTGGGCGATCGCGTTTGTGCGTTGGTGGCCGGTGGCGGTTATGCCGAACTTTGCGTGGCGCCGGTGGGTCAGTGCCTGCCTGTGCCCAAGGGTTTGAGTGACATCGAAGCCGCTTCACTGCCCGAGACTTTCTTCACGGTCTGGAGCAATGTGTTTGACCGCGCCCGCTTGCAGGCCGGAGAAACATTGCTGATTCAGGGCGGCACCAGCGGCATCGGCGTCACAGCCATCCAGATGGCCAAAGCTTTGGGCGCTCAAGTGATTGCCACCGCCGGCAGCGACGAGAAATGCGCCGCCTGTCTGGCGCTGGGCGCTGACCACGCGATCAATTACAAGACGGCTGATTTCTCTTTAGAGGCCAAACGCCTCACAGATGGCAAGGGCGTTAATGTCATTTTGGACATGGTCGCCGGCAGCTATGTGGCGCGAGAAGTCGAGTGCTTGGCCGAAGACGGCCGGCTGGTCATCATTGCGGTGCAGGGCGGTGTCAAGGCCGAGTTCAACGCCGGCATGGTCTTGCGCAAGCGCTTGACCATCACCGGTTCGACCTTGCGGCCCAGGCCGATTGCTTTTAAGACGGCGATTGCCCAGTCACTGCGCGCCCAGGTCTGGCCGCTGCTGGAAAGCGGTGCGATCAAGCCGGTGATTTTCAAAACCTTTGCGGCTGATGCGGCTGCCGGTGCGCATGCGCTGATGGAGTCAAATCAGCACATCGGAAAAATTATCTTGACCTGGTCGGGCGAGAAGCCAGCATGACCGCACTGATCGCTGCAAACTGGAAAATGAACGCCAGCCTGGCCGCCAATGAGGCCTTGCTGAGCGCGCTGGCCGCTGGCATGGCGTCCAAACCGGCTTGTGATGTGGCGCTTTGTATTCCTGCGCCTTACCTGGCGCAGTTTGCTGCCATGCTGAGTCGGTTGCCGGCTTTGGCTTGTGTGGCCTTGGGCGCGCAAGATGTCTCCAGCCAGCCTTCGGGTGCTTTCACGGGTGAGGTGAGCGCTGCCATGCTCAAAGATTTTGCCTGCCGCTATGCCATCGTCGGCCATTCGGAGCGACGCCAGTACCACGGCGAGACCGATGCGCTGGTCGCAGCCAAAGCCCAGCAAGCTTTGGCGCAAGGCATCACGCCCATCGTCTGCGTGGGCGAAACGCTGGCTGAACGTGATGCAGGACGCACCACCGAAGTCGTCAAGCGCCAGCTCGCTGCGGTGATCCAGGCCAATGGCCATTGCATCAGCGAAATTGTGGTGGCTTACGAGCCGGTCTGGGCAATCGGCACCGGCAAGACGGCCAGCCCGCAGGATGCGCAGGCGGTGCACGCAGTGTTGCGCGCGCAACTGGCCGCGGCCAGTGGCAACGCCAGCCGCGTCAAGATCATTTATGGCGGTAGCATGAATCCGGCCAATGCGCCCATGCTGCTGGCCCAGCCGGATATTGATGGGGGCCTGATTGGCGGCGCCTCCCTCAAGGCGGCCGATTTTTTGAGTATTGTTTCTGCGGCTTGCGCTTGAGTGCCGGCCCATTTTTTTGAGAATCTAGGAGTATCCAATGAATGTAGCTTTGACCATTGTCTTGACCGTCCAAATGCTTTCTGCTTTGGGCATGATCGGACTCATTCTTGTGCAACACGGCAAGGGCGCTGACATGGGTGCAGCTTTCGGCAGCGGCGGTTCGGGCAGCCTGTTTGGCGCCAGCGGCAGTGCCAATTTTCTCTCGCGCACCACGGCCGTGCTGGCCGCGGTATTCTTTGCCTGCACATTGGCGCTGGCTTACTTCGGAAATGCACAACCCCGCAAGTCTTCGAGCGTGCTGGATTCACCCGCATCGTCAATTCCTGCCACGCCAGCTGCCCAAATACCGGGCACTACCGTGCCCGCCGCACCTGCTGTTGATGCTTCGGTGCCGCCTGCGCCAGTCACGCCAGGCGCCGGTCAGATCCCTACCAAATAAGCCTTTGCAGGGGTGCCTGCCATTCGGAAAACGGGTCATTTCAGGGTAAACTCTGAGACTGTCTGGAAGGCTCAAGCTCAAGTTTTCCTCATGCCGCCAGACACTGAAATAAACCGCGGACGTGGTGAAATTGGTAGACACGCTATCTTGAGGGGGTAGTGCCGAAAGGTGTGCGAGTTCGAGTCTCGCCGTCCGCACCAACACAGGCATGGGTTTGACTGTGCGCTTTAAGCGCCTGACTTTGCTGCCCAACCGGGCGGTAACTCTAGTGACACAAACAAGATGAACCTCGACCAATACCTGCCCGTCCTGTTGTTTATCCTGGTCGGTATTGCTGTTGGCGTCGTGCCTCAAGTGCTGGGTCGTTTGTTGGGCCCGCACCGCCCCGACAGCGAAAAAAACTCCCCTTACGAATGCGGCTTCGAAGCCTTTGAAGACGCACGCATGAAGTTTGACGTGCGCTACTACCTGGTGGCCATTCTCTTTATTCTTTTTGACCTCGAAATCGCTTTTCTTTTCCCCTGGGCTGTGGCGCTCAAGGACATTGGCGCAGTTGGTTTCTGGTCCATGATGATTTTTTTAGGCATTCTGGTTGTGGGCTTTGTCTACGAGTGGAAAAAAGGCGCGCTCGATTGGGAGTAGGCGCCAACTTTTAGCAATTACCGTTCCAGAAAAAATACGCAAGAGCACGCTCTGCATCCGTCAAAAGCGGGCCGAAATTCCGCCACAAAGGTACTGGTATGTCACTTGAAGGTGTTTTTAACGAAGGCTTCATGACCACGAGTTACGACTCGGTGGTCAACTGGGCCAAAACCGGCTCGCTGTGGCCCATGACCTTTGGTCTGGCCTGCTGTGC
>JBIKHX010000302.1:0-3397 GCA_044361945.1 Polaromonas sp.
GGTCTGCGCCAGTTGCATCTCGCACCACCTGACGCTGAAGGTCGACGGTAATTTGGGCGCCTGCGCTGTCGTGCAATTGTTTCCGGATTCGCGCGCAGATCGCTTCGTCAAGCACCACAGGTAACACGCTGTTTTTGAGGCAGTTTGTGTAAAAAATTTCACCAAAACTGGGGGCAACCAGCGCCCGAATGCCAAACGCCAGTAGCGCATAGACCGCGCTTTCGCGCGACGAGCCGCAACCGAAGTTACGCTCCGCCACGATAATTCCAGCGCGGCGGTAGGGGTCTCTGTTCAGGATGAAATTCGGCTGCTCAGCACCCTGCGGCGTGAAGCGGAGGTCGTGAAACAAGACGGTATCAAATTCCGCACCCTTGGCTTTTTTGTTGAAGCGGGTTGGACAGATTTGGTTAGTGTCGACGCTGGGGATATCGAACGGCGCCGCCACGGCCGTCCAGCTGATAAATGGGTCCATTTTTGTAATATATCGCTGGGTCGTTCAGCCAAACGTTCGGATGTCGGTCAAACGACCGGTCAGTGCGGCAGCCGCCGCCATGGCGGGGCTCAAAATATGGGTTCGGCCATTGCGGCCCTGCCGCCCCACAAAGTTACGGTTGCTGGTGGAAGCGCAGCGCTCACCCTCGGCCAGATGATCGCCGTTGATGGCGGTACACATCGAGCAACCGGCGTCATGCCACTCAAAACCGGCCTCTAGAAAAAGTCGATCCAGGCCTTCGGCCTCCGCCTGCCGCTTGACCGTCATAGAGCCGGGCACCACCCAGGCCGGCACCACAGCTTTGCCCTGGCGCGCAATAGCTGCCGCCGCACGCAAATCCTCGATACGCGAATTGGTGCAAGAACCAATGAACACCCGGTCAATGGCAATCGTTGTCAGGGGTGTTCCAGGCGTGAGCCCCATGTACTGCAATGCAGACTCCACATCATCGCGAGCCTCGCCTGCCGCAAAATTTTGCGGATCAGGCACCACTGCATCAATCACGGCCGTTTGGTGAAGATGGGTGCCCCATGTCACACTGGGCGCAATGGATGCAGCATCGATGGTGACTTCGTGGTCATAGTGCGCGTCTACATCGCTGACCAGACCTTTCCAATACGCCACGGCCTGGTCCCAGTCAGCTTCCTTGGGCGCGTATTGGCAGCCATGCAGGTAGTCAAAGGTGATTTGATCGGGCGACACCAGGCCGCTCAATGCGCCGGCTTCAACCGCCATATTGCACAAGGTCATACGTCCTTCCATCGACATGGCGCGAACGGCTGATCCGGCGAACTCAATGATGTGGCCGATACCAGCCTCTGCACCGATGTGCGTGATCAAAGTGAGAACCAAATCCTTGGCCGTGACGTGCCGGGACAGTGCGCCCTCGACAGAAATGCGCATGATCTTCGGTTTGCGCATCCACAAAGACTGGGTCGCCAGCACATGCAGCGCATCTGATGCGCCAACGCCGAATGCCAAGCAGCCAAAAGCGCCGTGTGTGGTGGTGTGCGAGTCCGCTCCCACAATCAGCAGCCCCGGTTGCGTCAGACCAAGCTCTGGCGCAACCACATGCATGATGCCTTGCTGAGGATGTGAAGAGCCAAAGTACGGCAAGCCATACGTATTGGCGTTGCGCTCAAAACGCTCAAGCATTCCGCGGATCGACAGGTCAGCGATGGCCTGTACCCCCGAGCTGCGGTGGTGGGTCTGCACGTAATGATCGGCGCAGGCCAGCACCTGATTAGGTCGGTGTACGGTGCGACCGGTCGCCAACATGGCATCGAACGCATGACGAGCACCTTCATGGAGCAACAGGTAATCGCTGTAAAGCAGATGCTCGCCGACAACTTCGGTGATTTGATGGCGCCCCCAGACCTTGTCAAGCAAAGTTTGAGGCCTGTGCGCTGTATGGTTCATGACAATTTTGTGCTTAGCCGGAGGTCTGGACGTTTTGTGATCCCCAGCCTCGCTCTGATATCAGGAAGTTATGAAACAGGCACTGCTACTCAAGCAAGGACCTTCTTTTTCACTATAACCCATGCCCCGTGACATTTGAAAATCAGACTGGAAAAACCGAAATCGGTGCAACTGATCAAATCAGCGCCAACGTCGGAACTTTTACACAAAAGCTAGGACACACCCGTCCTCAAATGCTTGAAACACGCACAGCACAACGGCCATGTCAAGGCAATGACGACAAGGCCGCTCACCGCACAGGTCAGCGCGGCCGTTGGGGCCCCGAGGTGCTCGGCCAGCCAGCCAATCGCCAGAAACCCCAGCGGCGCGACGCCGATACACATGGTCATCAGGCCCATCGCGTCCAAACGTTGATCTGCCTTAACGCTGCTGTACACCAGCGTTGATTGCATCACCGCGAAGCCAGCCTGAGCTACGCCGATGACGAATAAAATGGTGCCGGTCAGCAGCACATGATGGCTTAAGGCGAAAGCCACCTGCAGCAAAAGAAATAGCAGCACTGCCCCAATGTAAATCGGCCCATGGCGCAGACGCCTTGCGAGAAAGCTCAGCGTCAATGCACCCAGCAGCGAGCCGATACCGTCCAGACTGGCCAGTAAGCCGACACCTTGCGCGTCCAACTGAAGCTGGTCGCGACCGATCACGGGAATCATGCTGAGCACCGGCCAGGCGAACAGGTTGAAAAGTATCGTGATCCACAGGATCGACTGAAGGGGCCGGGATTCGCGCGCTGCGTGCAGGCCGCGCTGCAAAAGCTTGCGGGTCGTGGGCTTGGTGGCTGCAGTATGCGCTGGCGGCGAGTCGGTCAGACCGCCGAGCGCCACTAGCACTGGCAGGTAAAGCAGCGTCGCACATAACAACACGGCCTGAAGGCCACCTTGCGCCAGCAGAAGACCACCCAGTATCGGCCCGATCAAGCGGCAGCCGTTTGAAGCTACGGCATCCAGGGACATAGCCTGCACCATGCGCCCTTGACCTGCAAGATCACCCATCAGAGCACGTCGCAAGGGCATATCGCCCGCCCAGACGATACCGTTGACGAAGCTGGCGACGGCCAAATGCCAGACCTCGATGGCACCCAATGCGGACACGCTTAGTAAAAGAAAGCAGGTCACAAAAAGCACGGCATGCGTGACGATTAAGAGCCAGCGACGCGACATGTGCGAGGCCAGAGCGCCAAGCGCCAAGCCAAACAAAGAAAGCGGCAGCAGGCGCAGCATCATCAGGCTGGCTACCCACAGCGCAGATTTGGTTTGATCGTAGGTAAACACCGCAAACGCCAGAATCTCGAGCCATCGTATCAACGACATCAACATGCCAACGGCCCATAGGCGCTGTAGTTGCTGGTCGCGGTAGATCGGCGGCGGATCGGTTAGCGGCGAAATAGAGTTTGTCAGGAAAGACAATCGGTAATGTCTGGAACTG
>JBIKHX010000304.1:0-3366 GCA_044361945.1 Polaromonas sp.
CAAAGGTGGCAAAAGAAATGACGTTGAAAATCAGGGCATGCCGCATGAACGGAATGTCCTTGCGGATTTTGAAAAACTCCATGGCTTGCTCTTTTCTGTCGGGTCGGGTTCAGGGGGCTGAAGGCAGTGTGTTGCGTGCCGGCTTGTCGCCTGCTGCCGCATCAGGCGCAGGGCGCCAGATAGTGCCGATAGAGACGGACTTGAGTTTTTTCTGCCGGCCGTACCAGAGGTTGACCAGGCCGCGCGAGAAGAACACGGCCGAGAACATGCTGGTCAAAATACCAATGCAGTGCACCACCGCAAAGCCGCGCACCGGGCCCGAACCGAAAGCCAGCAAAGCCAGACCGGCAATCAAGGTGGTGATGTTCGAATCCAAAATGGTGGCCCAGGCACGGTCGTAGCCGACCTGGATGGCGGCTTGCGGTGCAGCGCCGTTACGCAGCTCTTCGCGCACACGCTCGTTGATCAACACGTTCGAGTCAATCGCCATGCCCAGCGCCAGCGCCATGGCGGCCATGCCCGGCAGCGTCAACGTGGCTTGCAGCATCGACAGCACGGCGACCAGCAGCAGCAGATTGACGGCCAATGCCAAGCCTGAGAACAGGCCGAACAACATGTAATAAAGCGTCATGCAGGCGACGATCACCAGAAAGCCCCAAATCACGCTGGAAAAGCCTTTGGCAATATTTTCCGCGCCCAGGCTCGGGCCGATGGTGCGCTCTTCAATGATATCCATGGGCGCGGCCAGCGAGCCGGCACGCAGCAGCAGGGCCAGGTCGTTGGCTTCGCTCACGTTCATGGTGCCCGATATCTGAAAGCGGTTACCCAGCTCGCTTTGAATCACCGGCGCAGTCAGCACCTCGCCCTTGCCTTTTTCAAACAGCAGGATGGCCATGCGCTTCTTGACGTTTTCACGGCTGACGTCGCGCATGATGCGCCCGCCCTTGGCATCCACCGTCAGGTCTACTTTGGGCTGCTGGGTTTGCGAGTCAAAGCCGGGCTGGGCATCGGTCAGGCTGTCGCCGGTCAGGATGACCTGCTTTTTGACGATGACAGGGCGTCCGTTGCTCTCTAAAAAGCGCTCGGAGCCGAAGGGCACGATGCCGCCGCCGTTTTCGGCCGCGCGGGCTTCGGCGCTTTCATCGACCAGGCGCATTTCCAGCGTGGCGGTGCGGCCCAGAATATCCTTGGCTTTGGCGGTGTCCTGCACGCCGGGCAGCTGCACCACGATGCGGTCCAGGCCCTGCTGCTGAATTACCGGCTCGGCCACGCCGAGTTCATTGATCCGGTTGTGCAGCGTGACAATATTTTGCTTGAGCGCTTGCTCTTGAACGCTGCGGGCGGATTGCGGCTTGATGCTCGCTGAGAGTTTGAACTCGCTGCCGTCCGGCGCACCTGTTGTTTGCAGGTCGGCGAACTGGTCTTGGATCAGGCGGCTGGCAGCGTCCAGCGTGGCCTGGTCGCGCAAGCGGATCTCAATGCTCTGGCCATTGCGGCTGATGCCGCCGTGGCGAATGTTCTTTTCGCGCAGCATCAGGCGCAAGTCGCCGGCCAGTGACTCGGCTTTCTTGGTCAGCGCTGCCTGCATGTCCACTTGCAGCATGAAGTGCACGCCGCCGCGCAAGTCCAGACCCAGGTACATGGGCTGCGCGTTCAGCGCAGTCAGCCAGGCCGGTGAGCGCGAGAGCAGGTTCAGAGCCACCACATAAGACGGCTCAGCCGGGTTGGGGATCAGCGCTTTTTGAATTGCGTCCTTGGCCTTGAGCTGGGTGTCTGTGCCCGCAAAGCGAGCGCGCACCGAGTTACCGTCCAGGCTGACTTGCTCGGCCGTCAGGCCTGCGTCCTTGAGGGCCTGCTCAACACGCGCCACCGTGGCCGCGTCCACCTTGTTGGCAGACTTCAGGCCGGAGACCTGCACCGCCGGCGCTTCGCCAAAAAAATTGGGCAGTGTGTACAGCCCCGCCAGCATCAGAGCGATCAAGATGATGGCGTACTTCCAGACCGGATAACGATTCATGGGATGGTTTTCACAAAGGCTTAAGGCGGCAATCGCCCGGGCGGCGACAGGCCGGGTTTACTTGATCGTGCCTTTGGGCAAGACTTGGATGACAGCGCTGCGCTGCACCTGCACTTCAACGCCGGCAGAGATCTCCAGGCTCATATAGCCTTCGCTCAGGCTGCTGACCTTGCCCAGCATGCCGCCGGCGGTGGCGACTTCGTCACCCTTGGCCAGTGCGTCGATCATGGCGCGGTGCTCTTTTTGCTTCTTCATTTGAGGGCGGATCATGACGAAATACAGCACCACAAACATCAGCACCAGCGGCAGCATGCTGGTGAGAGAAGACATCATGTCGCCACCGGCGGCAGCTGCGGCGGGGGCGGTCTGGGCAAAAGCAGAAGAAATAAACACAGGCATCTCCACGTAAAGTCAATGAAAGTCAAAACGGCAAGCGGACCTCAGGGCCAGTCCGCCGCTTTGATAAGCGAACGATTGTATGCGCGGCCCCCGCGCGGCTGGCCGCCTGCGGCCGCTGTCTTTGTAGGGCTATTGGCTTAAAGGCCGAGCATCAGTTGCAGGTTTTGCACCGCCGCGCCCGAAGCGCCCTTGCCCAGGTTATCAAGGCGGGCGATCAGCAGGGCATGGCGGTGTTCTTCGTTGCCGAAGACGCGCAGCTCCATTTGGTTGGTGTCGGCCAGCGCCGTGGCATCCAGTTTGCCCGACTCGCCGGTCGCTTCGACCGTCACCCAGGGGCTGCCCGCGTAATGAGCGGCCAGGGCTTGCTGCAACTTTGCGGCCGTGGGTTTACCGGGCAGCATGTCCAGGTGCAGCGGCAACTCAACCAGCATGCCCTGACGGAAATTGCCCACCGAGGGGATAAAGATGGGCCGGCGCGTCAGGCCCGTGTAGCGGGTGATCTCGGCCAGGTGCTTGTGCGCCAGACCCAGGCCGTAGACCTCGAACAGCGGCGCGGTGCCGGCTTCGTAAGCTTCAATCATGCTGCGCCCGCCGCCGGAGTAACCACTCACAGCCGGTAGACACAACGCAAAGTCAGCGGGAATCAGGCCGGCGTCCACCAGCGGGCGTATCAGGGCGATAGCGCCGGTTGCGTAGCAACCGGGGTTGGAGACGCGGCGCGCGCCCTGCACGGCAGCCTTTTGGCCGGGGGCCAATTCGGGAAAGCCGTAGACCCAATCCGGCGCTGTACGGTGCGCCGTCGAGGCGTCAATGATCTTGGGGCCGGGCTGGCCGCTGGCCGATGCCATGGCGTCAATGACGGCCACAGTTTCGCGGGCAGCGTCATCGTGCAGGCACAAGATGACCATATCGACACCCGCCATCAGCGTTCGTTTGGCGGCGGGGTCTTT
>JBIKHX010000305.1:0-3355 GCA_044361945.1 Polaromonas sp.
CTGGTGTCGGGCGTGGCCCTGATGCTGCACCTGGATACTTTTGACACACAGATCGTGTCGCAAAACCTGATCAACGGCGCAGACAATTTTCCGCTGATGGCGGTGCCCTTTTTCATGCTGGCCGGCGAGCTGATGAATGCCGGTGGTATGAGCAGGCGCATTGTCAATTCGGCCATGGTCTGGGTAGGCCACTTCCGCGGCGGCCTGGGTTATGTGGCGGTGTTTGCCGCCATCATCATGGCCAGCCTGTCCGGCTCGGCGGTGGCCGATACCGCAGCGCTGGCCGCTGTGCTCATGCCCATGATGCGCAAGGCCGGCTACCGCATGGACCGTTCGGCCGGCCTGATTGCTGCCGGCGGCATCATTGCGCCGGTGATCCCGCCTTCGATTGGCTTTATTTTGTTCGGCGTGATCGGCGGCGTGTCGATCTCCAAGCTCTTCATGGCCGGCATCTTTCCGGGCCTGCTGATGGGTCTGGCGCTGATCATCACCTGGTGGATCGTTGCGCGCAATGACGATGTGCAAGTGGCACCGCGTGTGCCCCTGGCAGAAAAGCTCAAGGTCACGGCCAATGCTTTTTGGTCTTATCTGCTGGCCATCACCATCATCGGCGGCATGAAGATGGGCGTGTTCACGCCCACCGAGGCGGCCGTGGTGGCTGTGGTGTATTCGTTGTTTGTCGGCCTGTTTATTTACCGCGAGATCAAGTTCAAGGACTTGTACCAACTCATCCTGAATGCCGCCAAGACCTCGTCGATCGTGATGTTCCTGGTGGCGGCGGCGCTGGTATCGGCCTGGCTGATCACGGTGGCCAACATTCCGGCACAGATCGTGACGCTGATGCAGCCTTTCATCGACAACAAGATGCTGCTCATGGCGATGCTCATGCTGATGGTGCTGGTGGTGGGCACGGCCCTGGACTTTGCGCCCACGGTGCTGATCCTCACGCCGGTGCTGATGCCGCTGGTGCGTCAGGCCGGCATTGACCCGGTGTACTTTGGCGTGCTGTTCATCATCAACAACGCCATCGGCCTGTTGACGCCGCCTGTGGGCACGGTGCTCAACGTGGTGTGCGGCGTCGGCAAGATTCCCATGCACGATGTCATCAGAGGCGTCTGGCCTTTTCTGTTGTCGCAGGTGGTGGTGATGTCCTTGCTGATTATTTTCCCTCAACTGGTAATGGCACCCCTGCGCTGGATGCTCAGTTAACAACGCCGCTTTACACATGCAACAAGTGCTTGAAAAATTTCGCTTGAACGGGCGCCGTGCGCTCATCACCGGCTCGTCAGGCGGCATTGGCCTGGCCTTGGCGCGCGCGCTTGGGCAGGCCGGCGCCGCAGTCATACTCAACGGCCGCAACGCCGACAAGCTGCAAGCTGCGACGCAACAGCTGCGCGCTGAAGGCTTAAGCGCCAGCACCGCTGGTTTTGACGTGACCGATGCCGATGCGGTTCGCCAGGGCATTGACGCCATCGAAAAAGACATAGGAAGCATCGACATTCTGGTGAACAACGCCGGTATGCAGATCCGCGGCCCGCTGCACGACTTTGCCGACACCGACTGGCACACCTTGATGCGGACCAACCTGGACAGCGTTTACTTTGTCGGTAAAACAGTGGCGCAAAAAATGATTCCGCGCGGCTGCGGCAAGATCATCAACATCTGCTCTGTGCAAAGCGAGCTGGGCCGCCCTGGCATAGCGCCCTACACGGCCAGCAAAGGCGCTGTCAAAATGCTGACCAAAGGCATGGCGATTGACTGGGGCCAGTTCGGCATCACCGTCAACGGCCTGGGCCCGGGCTACTTCAAGACCGAGCTGACCGAAAAACTGGTGGCCGACCCCACTTTCACCGGATGGCTGGTAGGCCGCACGCCCAGCCGCCGCTGGGGCGACGTTGAAGACCTGGGCGGCGCTGCGGTTTTTTTGGCCAGCGAAGCCTCTTGTTTTGTCAACGGACATATTTTGTATGTGGACGGCGGCGTCACCGCCACACTTTAAAAGCTCTGAAAGGTTTTACACCATGCGCGCGCTCGTTATTCATTCAGCCCAGGATTTGCGACTTGAAGACAGGGAGCAGCCCGCCATGGGCGAGCAAGAGTTGCTGGTGTCGGTGGCTTTTGGCGGCATCTGCGGCTCAGACCTGCACTACTACCAGCACGGCGGCTTTGGCACCGTGCGCATCAAGCAGCCGATGGCGCTGGGCCACGAGGTCTCTGGTGTCGTGCAGGCCATGGGATCGAAGGTCAGCGGTTTTACAAAAGGCCAGCGCATCGCCATATCGCCTTCAAGGCCGTGCGGCAACTGCCGTTTTTGCCAGACCGGCATGCAAAACCATTGCCTGAACATGCGCTTTTACGGCAGCGCCATGCCCTTCCCGCACATTCAAGGCGCCTTCAGCGAGCAGCTGGTGATCAGCGCCAGCCAAGCCCATCCGGTGGCGGACCACTTAAGCCTGTCTGAGGCGGCGTTGGCCGAGCCGCTGTCGGTCGGCCTGCATGCGATTCAGCGCGCCGGCGGCGTGCTGGGCAAGCAGGTGCTGGTCACCGGCTGCGGTCCTATCGGTTCTTTGTTGATTGGCGGCTTGCGGCGCGCCGGCGCGGCGCGCATCGTCGCTGCCGACATCGCTGATCTGCCGCTGCAATGCGCGCGCCAGATGGGCGCTGACGAAACCATCAACCTGCGCACGCAGGCCGATGCGCTCGACAAATACAAGGCTGACAAAGGCCAGTTTGACGCGGTGTTCGAGGCCTCCGGCAGCGAGCCTGCACTGCGCGCTGCGATGGATGTCATCGCGCCGCGCGGCGTGCTGGTGGCCGTGGGTCTGGGCGGTGAAATCGCTTTACCCATGAACCAGATCGTGGCCAAAGAAATCGATCTGCGCGGCACCTTCCGCTTTCACGCTGAGTTTGCCAATGCGGTGCAGTTTTTGAACAGCGGACTGATCGACGGCAAGCCGGTCATCACGGCCGTGCTGCCCTTTGAGCGGGCCGTCGAAGCCTTTGCGCTGGCGAGTGACAAATCACAGTCGCTCAAGGTGCAAATTGCTTTTGCCGACGCAGCGACGGCCTGAGGTCGTTTTTTAGCAGACCCTGCTCAGGGTTTTGGTTTTTTAAGCGGCCGCGTCCAGTTGGCCACGCTGACTTGCTTGCCTCGTGCCACGCTCAGCGCGCCGGCCGGCGTATCTTTGGTGATGGTCGAGCCACCGCCTATGGTGCCGCCTGCGCCCAAAGTCACGGGCGCCACCAGCACGCAGTTGCTGCCCACGTGCACATCGGCCTCAATCACGGTGCGGTGCTTGTTGGCGCCGTCGTAGTTGGCGGTGATGCTGCCCGCGCCGAAGTTCACGCGCTCACC
>JBIKHX010000306.1:0-3354 GCA_044361945.1 Polaromonas sp.
GCTGCCGGACGGCCAGCAACGCATCTTGCACATTGCGCCCGGACTGCGCTTTCAAGAATCAAGTGGCGCCTTTGACGTTATGCGGGGTGAGGAAACCCAGATCTGGGGTTCACGCCTGGCGCCAGACAGCCGCTGCCTGTTGCCCGGCACGCACTGTAAATGGGCGTGGACGGGAGCCAAGGGCGAGGTGCTGTCGTTTCAAACATGGATGACGGGCGAGCTTTTCGGGCTGCACACCAAGCACGGTATTTTGGGCAGACTCATGCTGCAAGGCCAGGAACGGCTGGAAGACTTTCGCTCAGGGGTCAAACTCGGTCTGGCCAATCAAGCCAAGGCCAACCATGTGGTGTTTGCGGCGCGCACGGCCGGGCTGATGGGGCAAGTCGCCCCGGAAGGTCTGCCGGACTACCTCTCAGGTATTTTGATCGGGTTGGAAGTTGCCAGCGCCAGCGCCGGCGATGACGCGGCGGCACGCAAGCGTCCGATCACTTTGATTGGCGACGATGGTTTGTGTGAGCGTTACGGGATCGCACTGGAGCTGGCCGGTATGGCTTGGCAGCGCAGCGCCGCAGACTCCACCACCCACGGTCAGTGGCTGATTGCCAAGGCCGCCGGGCTGACCGTCTGAGCGCATGCTGGCTGTAGCCGCATGAGCAGCCATCTTTAGCCTAGCTCCCTGTTTAATCCCTTGGTTCGCAGAGCAAAGACGGCTTGCTGCTTTTTTAATTTTTGACTGTGTAAACTTCTTTTACTTTCCTTTTATCTTTTTTAGAAAACAGACGCATGACCACACTCACTTTGCAGCAAGCCAACGCCATCATTGCGGGTGCCTTGGCCCAATCAGCCAAGTCCGGCTACCTGCCCATGGGCGTGGTGGTGATAGATGACAGCGGCAACGTCAAGGCCGCGCAGCGCGAAGACGGTGCCAGCATGTTCCGCCTGGACGTGGCCACCGGCAAAGCCTGGGGCGCGGTGGGCATGGGTGTTTCAAGCCGCGTGCTGGCCCAGCGCGCCAAAGACAACCCTAACTTTTTCACCACCCTGTCAGCCACCTCACAGGGTAAGTTTTTGCCTCAGCCCGGCGCGGTGCTGATTCTGGATGCCCATGGAAAAATCATGGGTGCCGCAGGGGCCAGCGGCGGTACCGGTGACGAAGATGAAGCCATTTGCATGGCTGGCGTTCAAGCTGCCGGCTTCAAAGCGGGTTGAGTGTGAGATGAAGTCAGCTTGAGCGCCTGAGCGCTCAGTCGACCTTGATATTGTTGTCTTTCACAATGCGGCTCCACAGCGTGATCTCACTGCGGATCTTGCGCCCGTAGTCGTCGGCGCTTCCGCCGACGATGTCAAAACCCATCTCTGACAGCTTGGCCTGCAAAGCCGGTTGGCGCAGCGCCCGCGCCAGCGTGTCATTGAGCTTGGCCACCACCGCCGGCGGCATGCCGGCGGGGCCCACCACACCGTAAAACGGTGCAGCGTCGGGCATGGTGATCCCCATCTCCTGCAAGGTCGGTACATCCGGCAGCATGGGCGAGCGCTTGTTGCGCACAATTGCCAGGCCTTTGACTTTTCCGGCCTTGACTTGCACGCCGGTTGGCACGATGGCATCAACGAGCACCGGGACCTGACCGCCGATTACGTCGCGCAAGGCCGGCGCCACACCGGAATAACCCACATGCTGCGCGGCGATACGTTGCTGCGCAGCGACCATTTCAAACCACAAATGTCCGTAGCTGCCGGAGCCTCCACTGGTGTAGGCCAGGGGTGAGGGCTGCTTGCGCGCCCAATCAATGAGCTCTTTGAAGTTGCCGACCGGCACCGATGGATGCGACACCACCAACAATGGCTGCGTCACCACTTCAGCAATGGGGGACAAGTCTTTGACCGGGTCATAGGGCAGTTTTTTACCCAAGGCTGTATTAAAGGCAATTGGCACACCAACGCCCGCCAAGGTGTAGCCATCAGGCTTGGACTTGGCCACGGCGTCTATGCCAATCACCTGACCGGCACCCGGGCGGTTTTCAACCACCACCTGTTGACCCAACAACTCCCCCCAATACGGGGCGATGGTGCGAAAAGCCGTGTCGACACCGCCACCGGCGGCCACCGGCACGATCAGTTTGACGGGCTTGTCAGGAAACGCATCCTGGGCCTGTACGCCCCCCAAGCTGAGAGCCATCGCCAAGATGCTCAGGCAGCGGGCCATGGTCAAGAGAGAGTTCATGGGGTGAATCCTTTCAAAAGTAACTTGTATACTAGCATGGCAATGAACACATCATCAAGTCCATCTATTTCTTTGGGCGTGACGGTCATGCCCGAATGGTTTCAATGTGAGGGCATTGATGCCGTGCTTGACCGCCTGCAAGCACTGGGCGCGGACGCTCTGGTCACCAGCCCCTATCTGCTTGAAATTGCCCCTCAGGGGGAAGGTGCCCGCGAGCCCCCGCCCGATGGCGATGCCGGTACCGTGCGGCCGCTGGACCGCGCTTTATGGGGGCGCCACGAAACATGGGTGCGCACGGCTCCTTGCATGGCGCACGAGCTCTCACGTTACAAAGGCTTGCGCTACCAGCCCGGCCCGCCCGGCGCCCTGACGCAGGCGCAGCCCGACTTTATGGACCAGGTGATCAAGGCCGCACGGGGTCGCGGGATGGCGGTTTATTTGCAGGTCATGGCAGCCAGCCCACCGGGCTACCGCGTGCAGTTCTCCGGCGCACTGAACGAAGACCAATGCCTGGGCCCCGACGGGCAATTGCACCCGCAGCGGGTAGACCGCAACGCCAGTCTGGCCAGCCCGCATGTCCATGCTTATGGCGGCGCACTGTTGGCCGAGTTAGCCCATCGCTACCCCGGCGTGAACGGACTGCGAATCGATTGGCCAGAGTACCCGCCCTATGACTTGCGCAGTGCCCTGTTTGACTTCAGTACCCACGCGTGCGCCGCATTGCGCGAGCAAGGCGTCGAACCCATGGCGTATGGCCAATTAGTCATGCAGCACCTGGGCCGTTGGCAGGCTGCTGCACGCAACGCAGCGCCGCATGGAGTCATGGCTGTGCGCGACAGTCTGCGACAGGCGGGGTGGGACGAATTTTTTGGCGCCCGTGGTGACGGCGAACCCTTATGGGCCAGCAAGCGCGCCAGCGTGACGACCCTGCTGCAAAGCTACCGGCAGGCACTTGACCAGGTGAGCGGGCCGCGACGCAGTCTTCAGCCGCAAGTCTTTCCCGCGCCATGGAGCCAATGGTCAGGTTTTGCCTGGAACGCGCTGGCAGGCAGCGCCGATGCGGTGGGCGTCAAGCTCTACACCATGCACTGGCCGATGATGGCGCGCTACTGGGCGCGGGATTTGTTGGGCCC
>JBIKHX010000307.1:0-3351 GCA_044361945.1 Polaromonas sp.
CATGGTCAGCAGCAGGTCTGCCGCCATGGTGCTGTTTTAGCTTAGCTTATTTTCGCGCCTGTTTCACCGCGTCTGTCATGTCGGCGCCGATTTTGTTAAACGCCTCGTCCACGCTCATTTCACCAACGATGGCTTGCGTCACACGCGCCACGGTGGGCAGCATGATGGCGCGGTTGAATTTGTAGCCCTGGAACTGGAAAGCCACCGGCGACAGATTAGCCACACCGCTGCTGAACACACCCAGCGCCGCGCGTGCTGCAGGAGTGGCCGTGGCGTAGTTCACGCCTTTTTTGGCCAGGCCGGCGTGCGCCGGAATGTTGTCGGTCTTGCCGACGAATTCGCTGTAATTGGCTTCCTGGGCCATGAACTCGAGGAAGGCACCCACTTCTTTGGGCGACTTGCTGGTTTTCAGGGCTACCCAGGCGGCGCCGCCGGGAATGCCGGTGCAGGCGGCAGGGCCGCAAGGGTTGGGCACGGCAGCCCAGTCAAATGCATTGCCGATGTCTTTTTGCAGGCGGTTGATTTGCCAGGAGCCTGACAGCACCATCGCAACGCGGCCGTTTTTGAACTCGCCGATGGAGTCTGCGTAAGTGGAACCGCCGGAGCCGCCCCAGACTTCCTTGAGCATGGCGCCATCTTTGTGCCAGGCCACAAACTTGCTGACGGCAGTCTTGTAGCCAGCGTCCAGCAGCAGGTCGCCCTTGGCGTCAAAAATCTTGGCGCCGTAGCTGATGGCCGGGCCGGCAAAGCGGTGGCCGGAGCGGTCCCAGGCCAGTGCGGCGGGTGTTTGCGTGGCTTTGGAAACCTTGCGCGCGGCTTCTACCCACTCGTCCCAGGTGGCCTTGGGGCCGGGGATGGCGACTTTGGCCTGCTCAAACAAAGTTTTGTTGACGTAGGGGCCGGTCATGGTCAGCTGCGACATGAAGCCGTAAATGCCTTTGTCGGCTGCCGTCGGGCGCAGCCATGGCAGGGTGGAGCCGAAGTTGGTTTCCATGTAGGCCGCGTTTTTCAAATGCGGGCGCACGTCAAGGTAGTACTTGGACAGGCCGCCCAGGTCGGTGACGCGGGCGATATCGGGGCCCTGGCCGGCAGCGAGCTGCACGGGCAACTGCTCGACGATGCTTTTGTAGGGCACGGTGTCAATAATCACCTTGGTGCCGGGGTTTTGCGCTTCAAAGCGCTTGGCGATGGCGGCGGTGACCTCGCATTCGACGCCGTCCTGGTAGCACATCACGCGGATATCGGCAGCTTGCGCGGCCAGGGGCAGGGTGGCGAATGCGGCCAGTGCGGCCAGACGGGCTGGGGAGTAAGCTGAAACCATAAATGCTCCAATGTTTGAGTAATATCGTCATAGATCTTAGGTTCTCTCATACATCATTCCTCCTATGGTTTCTACCAATGAGCTTGTGCCCGACTTGATGCGCTTGAACAGCGGGCAAGCGGTGGACAATCCGCAGGCCTGGGCCTTGAGGCGGCAAGAGCTCTCGCATGCGGCGCTCACGCTGGTCTACGGACCACTGCCCCCTGTGCCCGCTGTCACACGCGCCGAACTGCTGCATGAAGCCGTGTCAGCCCTTTTAGATGGCGCCCGGGTGCAAAGCTGGCGGGTGCTGGTGGATGGCCGCCAGGCCTTCATGCTGCGCGTGCTGCTGCCGCCCGGCGATGGGCCTTTTGCGGTTTTGGTGTCGGGTGATGCGTGCTGGACTTACGCTAGCGAAGCAGTGCAGAAATCAGTGCTGGCCCGTGGCTATGGCTGGGCCGAGTTCAACCGTGTCGAGATCATGTCGGATCTGCCGCCTGCGGCCGGTACGCCACAGACTTGCGCAGCCTTGGCAGGCGTTGACACTGCGGCCATCGCAGCCTGGGCTTGGGGCTTTCACCGGGCTGTCGATGCGCTGGTGCAAATGCCTGCGTTGAACCCGCAGGCCATTGCGGTGGTCGGCCATTCGCGCGGTGGCAAAGCTGCTTTGCTGGCCGGTGCGCTGGACGAACGCATCACGCTGACCAGTGCCAACAACTCAGGGGCAGCGGGTGCCGGCAGTTTTCATTGCCTCGGGCCGGGCGCCGAAAGCCTGAGCGACATCGTCGAGGCATTTCCTCACTGGCTGTCTGCCGGGCTGCAAGACTTCAAGGGACGCACGCAGGCGCTGGCCTTTGACCAGCATTTTCTCAAAGCGCTGGTCGCGCCGCGCTACCTGCTGACAACACAGGCCATCGATGACCTGTGGGCCAATCCTGAGGGCACTGTGGCCACTCACCAGGCCGCACGCCAGGTGTATGAATGGCTGGGCGCGGCGTCCCGACTGGTGCTGGCTTTCAGACCGGGTGGCCACCCGCAAGAGCTGTGGGACTGGCAGACCTTACTGGCGCACATGGACACCTGCTTCAAGGGGGCTCAAAGCACCGAGAGCCAGCCGCCATCGACATAGATGATCTGACCGTTGACATAGCTGGAGGCGCCAGACGCCAGAAAAATGGCGGTGCCCACAAGTTCCTCGGGCCGTCCCCAGCGCTGCGCCGGATTGCTGCTCTTGACCCAGGCATCAAAGGACGGGTTGTTGATCAGCGCTTCATTCATGTCCGTCAGGATGTAGCCCGGGCCGATCGAGTTGGCCTGGATATTGAACTGAGCCCACTCGGCAGCCATCGCCTTTGAAAGCATCTTGATGCCGCCTTTGGCGACTGTGTAGGGGGCCACGGTGGCCCGGCCGGCTTCGCTGGTGAGGGAGCCAATGTTGATGATCTTGCCCCCGTTGCCCCTGTTCACCATGCGTCGCGCAGCGGCACGGCCCACCACAAAAGCCGCTGTCAGGTTGGTGTTGATGACGCGGTTCCAGTCGTCCAGAGTCAAGTCCAGCATGGGCTGACGGTGTTGGATGCCGGCGTTGTTGATGAGGATATCGATCGCCAAACCATCCCGGTCAAAACCTTCAAACGCAGCGTCCAAGCCGGCCGTGTCGGCCACATCAAATACCGCTCCCCTGGCATTCAGGCCCAAGGCCTGAAGCTTGGAGACGGCCTGCGTGACAGCATCTTGTTGCCGGCTATTGATAATGACAGCGGCACCGGCTTCGGCCAGTCCTTGTGCCAGCGCAAAGCCAATACCCCGGGTAGAACCGGTAATCAGTGCCATTCGGCCCGTGAGGTCAAAGAGGGATGGAGCGCTTTTGGGTTGGATCATGGCCAGTGCAGGTGAGGATGAGCAGGGTGATAAGCATACTGGAGGGGAAATGGCTCAGGTCAGCACTTCAAGCAAACGGTCCAGCCCGCCTTCGTTGATGGCGACCATGGCTTGGGCGCGCACCTGTGGCTTGGCGTGATAGGCCACCGACAGGCCGGCTGCGCCCATCA
>JBIKHX010000308.1:0-3350 GCA_044361945.1 Polaromonas sp.
GGGCGGGCTGGGTGGAAGGTGTTGAAGCAGGGGCCGGGGCTTTAGGAAGTTTCGTTGCCATGAAATCATTCTAGCGAGCACCAGGGCGGATCGACAGAACATGGCCATTGAGGATGAACTTCACAACGAAAAACACTTTGAATATAGCAAAAAAGAACTAATTTGAGGTATTGACGAAATAAATTGTTGGGAATGTCAACCAATCCGAACAGCTGCCGTTATGGATGGGTCTACTTGTATTTGAGTGGGCTTTTTCCAATAACGTTACTAGGAAATCCAAAATGACCAAAACTCTCGCTATCCTGTTTGCCGGCCTGTTCGCTGCTGCCACTGCTTTCGCACAAGCTCCTGCTGCTCCAGCCGCTGCTGCCCCTGCTGCTAAGAAAGAAGAAGCCAAGCCAGCCGCCAAGAAAGAAGAAGCCAAAAAGCCAGCAGCTAAAAAAGAAGAAGCCAAGCCTGCTAAGAAAGAAGAAGCTAAGAAGTAATTCTTTTCTTCAGTCAAAAATGCCCGCCCTGTGCGGGCATTTTTTTGTCTGTACTTTGCAGACCACGACACGGACCTTATCATCGAGCCCATGGTAAATTTCAAAGTACTATTTTTCAGAAACTTATGGCTCTGTGCGCTCAGCTTGAGCCTTTGGGCCTCGGGTCCAGCCCTGGCCCAGGACGAGCCCCAGCTCAAGCTTCAACGCACCACGCTGAGTGCCGGTATTTACCAGATCAATGCCCAGTTGGCTCTGACGCCCGAGCAGCGCCAGACCGGACTGATGTTTCGCAAAGAAATGCCGCAATCCGAGGGCATGCTTTTCGTTTTTGACCAAGTCGCCCAGCAATGTTTCTGGATGCGCAACACCCTTTTGCCACTGACCGCAGCTTTTCTGGCTGACGACGGCACCATTGTCAATCTGGCTGACATGAAGCCGCAAACCACGGATTCGCATTGCTCAGCGCAGCCTGTGCGTTATGTGCTGGAGATGAACCAGGGCTGGTTTGCCAAAAAAGGGCTTAAAGCCGGCTCTCGCTTGAGCGGCCCCCCCTTCGACGGCAAACGCTAAAGTCTGCACACTTTGCTGCGCACTGAACCCCAGCATTAAAAAAGCCGACCACAGGTCGGCTTTTTAACGAGCTGCCCACAAAGGGCCAGGCTTGCCGGATCAGGCGAAGTTGGCTTCCGCAAATTTCCAGTTCACCAGATTGGACAAAAATGTCTCGACGAACTTAGGACGCGCATTGCGGTAGTCGATGTAATAAGCATGTTCCCAGACGTCCACTGTCATCAGGGCTTTGTCTGCGCCGGTCAAAGGCGTGCCGGCCGGCCCGGTGTTGACGATGTCGACCGAACCATCCGGCTTTTTCACCAGCCAGGTCCAGCCTGAGCCGAAGTTGCCGACGGCCGACTTCACGAAAGCCTCTTTGAAAGCTGCGTAAGAGCCGAACTTGGCGTTGATCGCCTGGGCGAGCGCACCGGCAGGCTCGCCGCCGCCAGCGGGCTTCATGCAGCTCCAGAAGAAAGTGTGGTTCCAGACCTGGGCCGCATTGTTGTAGACGCCGCCGCTGGATTTCTTGACGATTTCCTCAAGGCCCATGGCTTCAAACTCAGTGCCCTTTTGCAGGTTGTTGAGGTTGACCACGTAAGCATTGTGGTGCTTACCGTGATGGTATTCGAAGGTCTCCTTGCTGTAATGTGGAGCAAGGGCGTCAATGGCGTAAGGCAGGGCTGGGAGGCTGTGTTCCATGGTGTTTTCCTAAAGAGTCAATGAACTGAAAGACAAGGGATTGTAAAAAACTAAATCAAGGGGCGCTGATCAACGGTCAAATTAAGCTCACCGTCGGCCAGGGTAGCTCGCAAAGGCTGGCCGACGCGGGTCTGCTGAACGCTGGTGATGGCGTGGCCCTGCGCATCGGCCAGCCATGCGTAACCGCGCTGGAGAACCCATTTCGGGTCCATCGATTCCAGTCGGGCCTGCGCCCGCTCAAGGCGCTGGCGGTCTTGGCTGAGGGACAAAGCGACAGCCTTGGGCAAGCTGCGGGACAAGGCGTCGATCCGGCCCTTTTGCCCTTGCACAAGCAAACGCGTAGCGTGGGACAGTCGCTGGCCTTGCAAGGACAGCTGGGCCTGCTGGCGGGCCAGCAAATGCGAAGGCTGGCAGACACGCGCGGCGGCACGGTCCAGCCGCTGGCTGCTTGAATCGAGCTGGCGGTCAACGGCGCTTTGCAGCCGCAGCCACACGAGCTCGAGGGCCCGAAGCCAGACTGTTTGCGGCTGGGCGCAAAGTTCGGCCGCAGCAGTCGGCGTGGGCGCGCGCACATCGGCGCAAAAATCGGCGATGGTGAAGTCGGTTTCATGGCCGACTCCACTGATGACCGGTATCGGAGAAGCCACGATAGCGCGTGCCAGAGCCTCGTCATTGAAAGCCCAAAGGTCTTCCATGGCGCCGCCGCCGCGGACCAGCAAAAGTACATCAACTTCAGCACGATGGACAGCTTTTTGGAGCGCCGCCAGCAATTCGCCAGGCGCTTGAACGCCTTGTACGCTAGCCGGATAAATCACCACAGAGACATGGGGCACACGCCGCATCAAGGTGCTGACCGCATCGTGTAAAGCCGCCGCGCCCAAAGAAGTGATGATTCCCACAGAACGCGGCAGCAGCGGCAGCGTGCGTTTACGGGCGCTATCAAACAGCCCTTGTGCCTCGAGTTTGGCTTTGAGGCGGATGAACTGTTCAAACCAATTGCCCTGCCCGGCCTCGAGCATGGATTCGACCACCATCTGCAACTCGCCGCGCGGCTCGTAAACACCCAGCCGGCCGCGCACTTGCACCAACTGACCATCCCGCGGCACAAAGTCGACCAGCGAGGCTGCCCGCTTGAACATGGCACAGCGCACCTGACCTTGTTCATCTTTAAGATTGAAATAGCAGTGCCCGCTGGCGGCCCGGGAAAAGCCGGCGATCTCACCCTTGACCGCCACCGGATTAAAGCGCGCTTGCAGACTGTCAGCAATCGCCCGCAATAATGAGCCAACCGGCCACACCCGCACCGCGGGGGCTGATGCCGACCCCTCTTCTGGCAGAGACTGATTGATCACTTGATCCATGGACTTGCGAAGTTATTCAAGATTCATGCGCCCGGGAAGTTAGGACGCAAGCTGTGGGCGCCCTGGATATGCAAGGGCCTAAGCCATAATTCACACCATTGAATTTACCGGGAGTCAGCGTTTTGTTCTCGATCATACAAGCCGCAGGCTGGCCCATTTGGCCGCTACTGGCATGCTCGGTGCTGGCTTTGGCCGTGGTGATAGAGCGGTTTTTAAGTCTGCGCATGGCGCACGTGGCCCCCCCGAAGCTCGC
>JBIKHX010000309.1:0-3349 GCA_044361945.1 Polaromonas sp.
GATATTCAAACCTAAAAGAAGTGTGTAATTGCGCTCATACAACTCGCGGTTGCCGGTGGCCAGCGTGAGCAGAAAAATCAGCACCAGGCCCAGGGCCACAACCACGCCCAAACCCACGCCCAGCGTCCAGCGCATGGCGCGGTTGTAGCGCGCCGGTTGCGGGCTGCGTAACCAGTTCACTTGAGCGCTTCCACGGGTGCGCCGTCTTTGATGCCGTCCTGCGAGGCGTCCTTCACGATCTCGGCTGCGGTGCTGGCTTGCAGCACCATTTTTTGGTTGTGCTCTATCTCAATGGACCAGTCACGCTGGCCGGCCATACCGATCTGAAAAGGTCTGGGCAATTGGGACAGGTCGAGCTTGAAACTGAACTTCAGCTTGTAATCTGCGCCGGGGCGGACCTCGGCCGGCTCGGCGACCCTCCAGCGCGCCACGCGCTGGACCGCCGACAGGGCCTCGGCCAGGGTGTCGTAATTTTGGTTGAAGGTGGCGCGCAGGCTGCTGGTGCTGCCAATCAGGCCCGAGCCGATGTTGACCCGCCAGCGCCGGGTCAATGGCTGGTAAGCCAGCCGGATGGTGCGGGAGGCCGCAGCGGCGCGCTGATCGATCCAGTACCAGCGTTCGCGCAGGATATCGACCTCCAGCACAAAGAAAAGCGGAATGCCCTTGAGCAAGGCGTCTTCAACCACGGCGGGCAATTCAAAGCTCAGGTTGGCGCTGAGGTAAATACCTTCTTCTGTGCTTTGGGTTTTGAGCTGGGTCAGCTGGGCACCCGCGGCGTTGGCAGGCCAGCTGGCGCACAAAGCGTTCAACAGCACGGCCATGACCAGCAGGGCCCGCAGGCTCCAACGCTTCGCGCAGCCCTTAAAGGGCTTGCTTTTCCAGCAGTGCGTAATAAAAACCATCGTACTCACGCAGTAAATTGTCCGGGAATACAGGGGCCACCATGCCGCTTTGGGGCAGCAAATGACCGGGGGACGGCAGCAATAGCGCCTCAGTGTGGCGCATAAGAAACGTTTCAATCTGCCCTTGGCCTTCCGCATTGAAAACCGAGCAGGTGCAATAGAGTAAGCGCCCGCCCGGTCGCAGCAGCGGCCAGAGGGCCTCCAACAGTCGTTTTTGCTGGGCTGCCAGCTGCGCAATGTCGCCGGGGCGGCGCAGCCAGCGCACATCAGGATGCCGGCGAACAATGCCTGATGCGGTGCAGGGCGCATCGAGCAAGATGCCGTCGAACATGCGGCCATCCCACCACCCGTCGGGCTGACCGGCGTCCGCCACCACAATCTGCGCCTGCAACTGCAGTCGCTCCAGGTTGTGCGCTATGCGTTCGCAGCGCTGCGCGTCAATGTCCAGCGCCAGCACACTGGCTTCGGCCCATTCCAGCAGGTGGGCGGTTTTGCCGCCGGGGGCGGCGCAGGCATCGAGCAGCTGCAGCGGCTGGCCGGCGGGGGCTGTCAGCCCGGTCAGCAAGAGCTGCGCTGCGAGTTGGGCGCCGGCGTCCTGCACGGAAAAATGGCCCTCGGCATAACCGGGCAGCCGCGGTACGGGGCAAGCCGTTGACAGCAGCACGCCCTGCTCACCGACAGGCGCAGCGTCAATACCTGCGCTGTGCAAGGCCAGCAGGTAGTCGGGCCGGCTGATCTGGCGCTGATTGACACGCAAGCACAGGGGCGCGCGGCTGTTGTTGGCCTGCAAAATCGCTTGCCAGGCCTGCGGATGGTCTTTGCGGACACCGTCAATCCACCACTGAGGATGGTTCCAGACGGCCTGGGGTTTGCGCTCGCAAACGGCCAGCAAGGTTTGGCTTTCGCGCAAAAACCTGCGCAGACAGCCGTTGATGAAACTCGCCTGGTGTCGGGTTTCTTCGCCTTGCTTGGCAGCTTCTACCGCCTGGTCCACCAAGGTGTAAGCGGAGTAAAGCGACTCATCGACTTGCGCGGCCAACGCCAGCGCCACACACAGCAGGGCATCGGCTTGCGGCGGTGGCTCGCGGCTGACCAGCTGCTGGCGCAAAGCCTCGGCCAGACCCAGCCAGCGCAGCGCATGAAAGCCCAGGGCCTGAACACCGGGCCGCAGATGGGGTGCAAGGCGCTCCAGCTCGGCCGTCATGGAACGGCCTGCGCGCACCGCCATCAACAGCGCAGCGGCGCCTTGCAACTGCAGCCAAAGCGGCACTTGCTCTGCGTGCGCCGGCCTGGCGGTGGAGGCCTGGTGCGCTGGCTCAGACATCCGTTTGGCCCAAACGCAGCGCAATCGCTGGCGTAAAGCCGAACAGTCGGGCCAGCATAAGGGTAGGAAACTGCAACTGCGCCGCGTTAAATTGCAGCACAGTAAGGTTGAAAGCCTGGCAGGCAAAAATCATTTTGCTTTGAATGGCTGTGAGCTGCTGAGCCAGCTCGCGCACCTTCGGGTCGGCTTGCATGGCCAGTGTTGAAACGCCTGTCCACAGATGGTCAAACTGTTGCTGCAGACTTTCTTCGGCAACCATCAACTGCGTGGCCAGCAGACCGCTGCTGGGCCTTGAGCGCAGCGCGTCATTGGCAACACTGACTGTCTTGCGAGCTTGTACCAAGGGCGTCAGCGCCTCCGGATCGTGCTGCAAAAATTCTCCGGCTGCTTCAACCAGTCTGAGAATCAGATCATGCCTTTCCTGAAATTGCATATCGATCGCCACAAAGGCATCGGCAATGAGATTTTTGAGCCGAACCAGTCGGTTGTAGGCGCCCACCGCCCAAAAAACCAGCAAGGCCAGCAATGCAAGGAACGCAATGGAATTTGTACTCATGGCTAACTTTTGACTTTCTTGTACAAGACCAGAACCCCGACTTTAGCTGACACGGCTGCCGCATAAAAAAAAGCCCCGCGCCTGAACCGGCACGGGGCTTTGCCCTTGAGGCAGGGTGTCCGCTTAGAACTGCATCAAGCCTGGCCGTCAGCGCCTTCGCTGGTCTCAGCCGGCGACAGGGCTTCCAGCTCAGCAGCTTCGGACTCGGCGATGGCGCGGCGCTCTGCGTCGTCCATTTGCTCCTTGGCCTTGCGTGCCTGGTGGTAAGCCATGCCGGTACCGGCGGGGATCAAACGACCGACGATCACGTTTTCCTTCAAGCCGCGCAACTCGTCGCGCTTGCCCATGATGGCCGCTTCGGTCAGCACGCGCGTGGTTTCCTGGAAGGAAGCTGCGGAGATGAACGAATCGGTAGAAAGCGATGCCTTGGTGATACCCAGCAACAGGTTGCTGAAGGTCGCTGCGATCTTGCCATCGGCGCGCAGGGCGTCGTTGGCGTCCAGGATGACCGAACGCTCGACCTGCTCGCCGGCAATGTAGGTGGAGTCCCCAACACTCTCGACCACC